>JAXJTP010000047.1:0-15867 GCA_036309525.1 Acutalibacteraceae bacterium
ATTTTAGGAATTAACGAGAAGTTAAAGGGCTTTGCCTAATGTAACCAATCCCGTAGGGATTGATTGCGTAAAATCCCACGAGGGGTTTTACCCCTCGACCCCATAAACTTTTGAAAAAGTTTAATCAAAACTTTTACACTTTCTCGCCTTTTGTGTGAGCGTTAGCTCACACCTACAAACCCAAATTTGACAAAAACAGGGTTCGGAAAATCTCCGAACCCTGTTCTATTATAAAATTTATTAACTCTTTTTAAGTGCCTTTCTTGCCTGCTTTTCTTTATCCAAGGTTTTTTGGAATTCCTTAGTATCCTTTGCAAGCTTACCACTTAGCAGGATAAGTGCTATAAGGTTTGGAATTATCATCAACGCATTTGCAATATCCGAAAAGCTCCATACAATGTCAAGAGATATTGTTGCACCTACAAAAACAAGCAACGAGAATACTACTCTGTAAATATAGCAGTAAATCGGCTTTTTAAGAAGATATTCAAGTGACTTTTCACCATTATACTCCCAGCCCAATATTGTAGAGAAAGCAAACAATATCAAGCCTATCGTTACCAAAAACGCACCTATATCACCAAGCACGCTTCTGAATGCCAATATTGTAAGCGAAACACCTGTAACTAGCGATAAATGCTCGTAGCTACCATCCTCTGTAAACTTAACGTGATTACCAGCCGAGTCTGTCCATACACCTGTAATTGCTGTAGCAGTAGCTACACAATCAGCTGTATTAAGGTCTGTTTTAGTTACCTCTTTGTTTTTAAGAACATTTTCATTATCGCAAGGGGTGTACTCTGTTGTACCGTTTGAGCCAGTTAAAGAAAAGCCTGTATCAGTTATCTCATATAAATATGATGTTTCATTATACTTTAAGCTTGTAGGCATAGTATCAGTTTTTATTACAACCACATCATCATTAATTTTGTATGTAGTAAGCTGGTCTGTTTCTACAACGCCAAGCATACCAGATGAAGCTATTGCAAGACCTGTAATTGTGCATACAAGAATTGTATCTATAAATGTACCACACATACTTATATAGCCCTGACGGATATGGCTATCTGTTGTAGCTGCGGCAGCTGTAATAGCAGCTGAGCCCATACCAGCCTCGTTGCTGAATACACCTCTGCCAACACCATAACGCATAGAATTCAGGATAGTAGCTGTTATTGTACCTGCAATACCACCTGCAACTGCCTTACCAGTAAATGCCATTGAAAAGATATTCACTACCCCCTGTGGCACACCCTGTATATTACCAAATACAACTATAAGTCCTGCTAATATATAGAATATAGCCATTACAGGTACCAAAACAGATGAAACCTTAGAAATAATCTGAATACCACCTATTACAATAGCAAATGAGCATACCATAAGGATAATACCTGTTATCCAGGTAGACACACCAAAGGTAGTATCAACAGCTGCAGAAATTGAGTTAGCCTGTGTCATATTACCAATACCAAATGAAGCAAGCAGTGCAAATACTGCAAACAAAACAGCTAACACCTTGCCAGGTAGCTTATCATTAAACGCAGCTCTTATTGAATACATAGGGCCACCAAGCATTTCGCCCTTTTCATTTTTTACACGGTATTTGGTCGCAAGTGCACATTCAGCAAATTTTGTCGTAATACCAAACGCTGCTGAAATCCACATCCACACCAACGCACCTGGGCCACCTGCAACCATAGCAGTAGCAACACCAACTATATTACCTGTTCCTATTGTAGAGGCCAATGCCGTCATAAGTGCAGAAAACGGAGATATATCTCCTGAATCACCTGAGCTTTTTTGACGTGACTCCTTGCTGAATAGCCTTTTTAAAAACGGGAAAAGATTTCTCCAAGGTAAAAAGCTAAATCTGAATGTCAGAAAAATACCTGTGCCCACCAATAAAATAAGGGTACCAGGACCCCACGCTATACTGCCTATTTTATCCAGAACTGCCTGTAAAGTTTCCATTTTTTCACCCCTAAAAATAATTAAGGAAGGTACACCCTGTGTACCTTCCTGTACATCATATCAATTATATAGCATTCGTCAACCAAATTCAACAAATCTACTAACAGATTTTGTATATCACAAAAAATTAGTAACATTTTAACAGATAATAGCTCTAATTTTTTACATTTGAATATGTTCTATTAATTAATATGTAATGCTTATACCTGGATATTCATCAAGTGGATTATATTTTTCTCCATCATATAAAGTTTCGTAATGCAGATGTGCACCTGTTGAATAGCCTGTAGAGCCTACAAAGCCAAGTAGCTGACCAGCCTCTACATAATCACCATAGCCTACTGTAATAGAGCTCATATGTGCATAGATTGTTGAGTAGCCATCACCGTGGTCTATTCTTACCCAGTTTCCATAGCCACCACCACAACCACAGCTCGAATCCTTACCCCAGTTGTGTACACATTCATTTTGAGCTACATCTACTATACCAGCACGTGCAGCAACTACATTTGCTCCCTCAACGCCTGCACTAGCAATATCTAATGCACCGTGATTATAGCTACCTCTGTCCTCGTCCCATAATGAGGTTAAATGATAAAAGCCTGGCACAGGCCATACATAGCCCTTTATTATATTATTGTTGTTATTGCCACCACCTATATTACCTGTATTGCTATCCTCTATCGGAGGCTCAGTTGCAGGTGGCTGTGTTGGTATTGGCACAGGCTTAGGCTTAATTACAACATTTGAATTAGGACTGCTTGTAATTAAATTCGAGCTATTGCCAGAGCTTGGCTTGCTTTGAGGTTTACTTTGAGGCTTGCTTTGAGTACCAGCCTGTGAGTTTAATGCATTTTGTTGCTTATCATAATAGCTGATTATGTCGCCATTAGCATAAACGTTTTCATCATCTGAATGTAATGCGTCTGAAATAATTACACTCTCGCCATAAAGATAATTTAGCTCTGTCTGATTTTTAATCAATAAATCCTGAAATTCAGTACGCTTGCTTTCAAGAGTTTTCTTGTCTTCTTTTAGCTTTTTAAGATTATCGTTAAGCACCTTGTTAGCCTTTTTGTTTGTGCTAACCTGCTGATTAAGATTACCTATAAGCCTACTGTCATTTTCTGTTATGATAGAAATATATTCAAGCTTATCCATAAAATCATCAAGGTCATCTGCTCCTAAAATAATCTCAAGATTGCTTGCACTGCCTGCAAGATACATAGAAAGTAATCTTTCCTTTAGTGCACTTTTATTATCAACAATTTGTGTACTAAGACCCTTTATTATTGCATTAGACTCGTCAACCTCTTGCTGTGTTTTAGCTATTTCAAGTCTTGTATTTTCAATATCTGTATTAAGCTGGGTTATATCTGCTGTAAGAGTAGCATTCTCACTCTCTTTAACTGCTATTTCACTGGCTAATTCACTAGCTGTCTCTGTAGCAGAAAACGAAACAGTCTGCAAACAGATAAGTGAAACAGCAACAGCAGTCAAAAATCCCTTCTTCATATTATATTTTCACCACCGTTAATTTCTAACCACAAAATTTACATATAAAAGAATTACCAACCAAGCAATTCGTTACCCTCAAGATTAAGATATTTTCTTATTGATATGCCTGCTGCAATAGCACCCAGTAAAGCACCTGCACATATCATACCAGCAAAAACATACACTGCAACCGAATTAAAGCTTATCATCTCAAGTGAAGCAATATACTTAGTTTGTACTGAGCCTAAAATACCCTCATATACAAATTTTATTAATACAGAGCTTAATATACCCGAAATCACTCCAATAATCAAGCCCTCTATAACAAAAGGCGTTCTTACAAATGCGTTTGTTGCACCTACAGATTTCATTATACTTACCTCAAAGCGTCTTGAGTGCATTGTTGTTTTGATAGAAGTAGAAATAATAAACAGTGAAATCATACCTAAAACAAATACAATCCAAAAGCCGACAGTCGCAACAAGATTTCCTATTTCTGTAAGTGACTTTGCTAAACCACTTTTATTGCCTACCTTAAGTACTCCTTTTATTTTTGAAATACTATTAATAGTTGAATCATACTTCGATAAATCCTTTAAGGTTATTTTATATGCATCAGGTAATGGATTTTCAGCTCCTTTAAATTCATTCTTAATATCTCCAAGCTGTCCATCAAACTCTTTAATAGCTTCTTCCTTTGAATAAAAAGCAATCTTTGAAATATTATTAATCTTTTTAATCTGATTACCTACACTCTTAACCTCCTTGTCTGGTAGTTTAAGGTCAAGATATACAGTAACAACATTTTCACTGCCTATTTTATCAACCACAGCATTTAAATTCTGACAAAACAGAAAAGCAACACCAGTAATAACAAGACAAGAAACTAATATTCCTATAGAGGCAATAGACATACCACGGTTATTCCATGCACTTCTTATTCCCTCTCTAAACAAATAGCCAAATCCTTTCATAAAAAACCTCTCCGTTATAATTGATTGCCAACACTGCTTTCAGATAAAGCCTCTGTCTGCTCTGTTTTTATCTCCTGAATCAAATTATCATATTTGTTGGCATCAAGTTCAGGTGCTATTTCCTGAGCCTCTGCTTCATTTTCTTTTTTATTTTCTTCTTGTAGCTCAGGCTCCTTTGCCTCTGTATCAATATCGGCTTCGGCAGTCTTTTCTAAAAAGGCTATATCCTCAGCTGTATTTTCACAGCTGTCATCATTATTTGTAGCAGTAGCCTCTGTTTCTTTTTCAGCCTCTTTCTCTACCTTTTCACAAGCACCACTGTCAGCAACAACTCTGCCCTTTTCTATTTCCATTATTCTTCCACCAAAACGCTCAACAAGTGTTTTATCGTGGGTAACAACAAGCACGGTTGTACCAAGCTCGTTAATCTTTTTAAGTATTCTCATAATTTCAAAGGACATATTTGCGTCAACATTAGCTGTAGGCTCGTCTGCAATAAGTATTTTTGGATTATTTGCTATTGCTCTTGCTAAGCTTACTCTCTGTTGTTCTCCACCCGAAAGCTGACTTGGTCTTACATACATTTTTTTCTCAAGACCAACCAGCTTAATAAGCTGGGTAACACGCTTTTTTATTTTTGAAGAGCTTTCACCTATTACACGCATAGCAAAGGCAACATTATCAAATACATTCATCTTTTCAATAAGTCTGAAATCCTGATAAACCATACCCATTTTTCTTCTCAGATATGGCACATGTCTTCTTTTCAGCTTGTTTACAACCTGATCATCTATTATAATATCACCCTCGGTAGGTATCTGCTCTCTCATTATAAGCTTTAAAAGTGTACTTTTACCTGCACCCGAAGGTCCTACAATAAATACAAACTCTCCGTCATCAATGTTAAAGCTTATTCCATTAAGTGCGTGAGTGTCGCTATCCTCGTAAGTTTTTGACACATTGATAAATTGTATCACCTGTCAAACCTCCCGTAAAACTGTATTTTAACAAAAATCGCCGAGTAACATAATTTTTTTAGTTACGTCGGCGATTATTACTCTTAATATTCTACATTAAAACTTTGTAGGTGTTGAAGCAAGATATTTTTTAACCATCAACGCTACCTTAAACACAATAGCATCTTCAAACTCTCTTAAATCCAAACCTGTAAGCTTCTTGATTTTCTCAAGTCTATACACCAAAGTATTTCTGTGAACAAACAGCTTTCTTGATGTTTCTGAAACGTTCAGGCTGTTTTCAAAGAATTTCTGAATAGTAAACAATGTTTCCTGATCTAAGGATTCAATTGAGCTCTTCTTAAATACTTCCTTTAGGAACATCTCACACAGGGTTGTAGGCAACTGATAGATAAGTCTTGCAATACCAAGATTATCATAGTTGATAACAGAACGCTCTGTATCGAATACCTTTCCTACCTCAAGTGCAACCTGTGCTTCTTTAAATGAACGAGCAAGATCCTTAATACCTGTTACAACAGTACCAATACCAACTGTACAATGAGTATAGAACTCACTTGAAAGTGTATCTACAATTGAGCTTGCAAGCTTTTCAAGGTCTTTAGAGTCAATACCAAAACGAATCTCTTTTACAAGTGCTATGTCTGTTTCGTTAATGCTTATTACAAAATCCTTTGTCTTGTCAGGGAAGAAATTCTGTACTACATCATAAGCAGAAATATCTGTCTTAGATGTAATCTTTATAAGCATACAAACTCTGGTAACCTCAGCATTAAAGCGTAGCTCTCTAGCCTTCAGGTAAATATCGCCAGGTAGAATATTATCAAGTATAACATTCTTAATAAAATTAGCTCTGTCGTATTTCTCGTCATAATACTGCTTAATACTGCTTAATGAAACAGCTAATAGCTGTGAATATTTCTGAGCAATATCGTCATTACCCTCGATAAATACAGCATATTCTCCGTTACTGCCATTACCGAATGATTTAAAGGTTTGTCCGTTAATTACAAAAGGAGCTGTTGAACCAAGTGTTTCTGTTGTAACGCTTTCAATAACCTCGCCAATTCTGCCAAGCTCACTGCACGCAATTACTACTGATGTATCATCAATTACACCAATAGATCTGTCAATTGCGTCTTTCATCTGATGGATTACACCTTGGAATAATCTATTAGACATATTAAAATCCCTCACTATTTCTTTGTTATTTGTTGGAAATCTGCCATTTAATTCTTTTAAATATTATTGCGTAAATTGTACACAAAAATTTCACAGCTAACTAGATTATAATTTATGTTATATTCATTTTACACAAAAATCCAAAAAATTGCAACACTTTTAACAATAAAAAAGAAGTAAGCTAAAAAAATATTTTTGTTTTGTTTATTTTTATTTTATAAAATCACCAAATTTACAGTATATACAAGCTATATTAATCCTCTAGCTGATTCATAACAAGACCTGTTATCATCTTTGGATAGAAATAGGTTGATTTCTGTGGCATTTTTTCTCCGTTTGAGGCTACATCTCTAATTTCTGATACTCTTGTAGGATTCAGAATAAATGCACACTGAGCCTTACCACTATCAACAGATGAAATTGCCTCATCAAAAATCTTTGTATATGTAAGGTTTATTTGCTTAGCCATATTTTCTGGGTCAATACCAAAAACCTTTTCAAGAATAAGAGTATGGAGCACTGTTACATCAAGCTCCTGAGTAGCCTTGCTTGCGTTTGGTAAAAGCTTTTCTATTATATCCATACTTTTTAGCACAAGTAGCTTATAGCTCTTGTTGCCACTATAAAAAGCATATGCCTTCTTGCCCTGATTATAAAGCTCCATAAGATTGCTTTCTATTGTAGCTATATCGCTATATTCTGTAATATCAAAGAATTCCTTACAGCTTTCCATTGCCTTTTCAGCATTAAAATCAGCAAGGTCTCTTACAAGACGATGTGTAGGAAATACCACCAAGCCTGGGTGCTCCATATCAACAAGCATCATCATCTGATAATCACAAGCGTCACCCTCTACAGCCTTACCGTTTTCTCTCTGATAGTTTCTATAATTAAGAGCTGTTTCATATCTGTGGTGACCGTCAGCAATATATAGCTTTCTTTCAGTAAAATCATCACAGATTTCTGCAATAGCATTTTCATCTGTAATTATCCACATTCTATGTGTAACACCCTCTCCGTCTGTAAGCTGAATGTCGGCTTCTTTTGATGATAGTGCGTCAATTTTGCCAAGTGTATTCTTGCCATCGTCCATATAAAGCGAATAAATCTGGCTGAAGTTGCAGTTAGTCGACTTCATAAGATTAAGTCTGTCCTCTTTAGCCTTTGATAGAGTAAATTCGTGAGGCAGAATAACACCCTTGCTGAATTCCTCAATTTTAACACGGCAGATAATACCCTTTATGCTCTTTCTTTCGCCATAGGCTGTAAATTCTTCCTCATAAATATAGATAGCAGGCTTATCCTCCTTTACTAAAATTCCGTCATTAAGCCAGCTTTCAAGAATTTCAGAAGCCTGTGCATAACGATTCTCGCCCTTTGGTAGCTCCAAACGAATTATATTATGTGGGTTTGTCTGTATATAGCCCTCTCTCTGCTCATCATTTATAATGTCATATGGTGGACATACTAGCTCATCTATCTTACCTGCTTTTTCACAGTTAAACCTCAATCCCTTATATGCTTTAATAACAGCCATTAAAAAAACAACTCCCTTTATTTATATTATTTTACATTTGCTTTACAACTATATAAAGCAAAGCCTATTTAACATTTTACACAATTTGCATAAAATCGTCAACATTTTGTGCGTATTGTTTATTTACCCACATTTTAAAGTAAATTCCCAAAGTAAATTCCACACCCTTCCTACTGTGGAATTTGCTTCGTGAATTCACTAATACAAATTTTTTCAAAAATTTCAAAAAAATATAAAAATTTAGTTGACATTCACTTCTCTTTGTGCTATTATAATACTCGTTGATTGGGGCAAACAAAAAATATAGGGGTATAGCTCAGTTGGTAGAGCAGTGGTCTCCAAAACCACGTGCCGAGGGTTCGAGTCCTTCTGCCCCTGCCACTCATATCCACAACCGGATATATAAAACAGCAGCGAGAAATCGCTGCTGTTTTGTTTTTTTGCACTAACTTGAATCAGCAATAATTATATGCTACAATAAGCTCATAATATATTTGAGAGGAGTTGAGTAAATGAACAAGCATAATTATTACATTATGTCAGGAGACACTGTTGTTGCAAAATGGGAAAATAACGAGCTTACTGTTATTAACGACAAGCTTCTGCCACTATATCTGAAGAATATCTCTCATGCTGATCTATGGCTTGAAACACGAGCTATTGATTCACATAGAGCAAATTCCCGTTTACTCAAAAAAGCTCTTCGTTTAAAAGAAAAAGATGATATCAGCACAGTTATTCATGTTAATGCTGCAACTATTACTGACAACTACTGGATAAAACCATTGGATAGTCAATTAAAATATGAAGATGTTCACTTTTCTGACGATTATTTTGCAGGGTTAGCATTAAAGGGAAGCTATGTGAGTTTTAATAAGGTTGCCAACTCTAAAAGAAGCAAAACACCTGAATTAACTAATATCGGAAGCTTTGAAAAGTGCTGGAAATTAATTAATGGTCAGTGGTGGATGTTTAAAACAGCTAATCATCAGGAGCAATTTTCTGAGCTTTTCATTTACAAGCTAGGAACAGCTCTTGGTATGAACATGGCTGTTTATGAGCGTGGAGATCAGTGTGTTAAAACTCTTGATTTCACAAACGGAGCGAGTGTTAATTTTGAACCAGCCTTTGCTTTTATGGGCGAAAACGAAGATTACGAAGATGTAGCCGAAGAGATTAACAAGCTTTGCCCTGAGGCAATCGGCGATTTTGTAAAAATGATTTTCCTTGATACAATAGTTGCCAATCCCGACAGGCACACTGCTAATTTTGGTCTTTTAAGGGATACAAAAAGTGGTGAGCTTATAGGCTTTGCACCTGTTTTTGACCATAACATGGCATTGATTTCAAGAGGATATCCAAATCCCCCTACAAAAAATGATATTCTTATAAACCTTTTCAACGATTTTATTTCAGATCATCCTGAATATATGCAATTCATTCCAACTGTTACAGAGGAAATAATAATTGATATTCTTGAAGAACTGAACATGAAGGTCAGAAGAAAAGAAATCATCAGTATTATTATGAAAAGATACACACTGATAAAAAAATAAACACTTGAAAAAATTGAAGTTTTCATCACCAACAGCAGGACACCCTCTCGATTTGCGAGAGGGTGTTTTTTGTGTTATCTTGGAAAGCTTTCTTTTATTGTATATGTATCTCCTATTACATTGAATTCTATTTCTACCTTGTCAGGGTACATAACTACCTGCTTAACGTACTGCTGCACTATAGCCTTACGGTTTTTAAGTGTACCAGACTTTAACAAGCTTTTCGCTTTGGAGAAAGCTTGACTTAGCTGTGCTTCATCTACTGACATTTCAGAGAGCTTTCTTTCAGCTTCTTTTAGTGAAATTTCTAAGGTTACCTTTTCCAGCTCAAGCTCCTTTAGCTTTTCAGCCAATGCAGCTGAACCTGTAGTCACCACTAAATTTACAATATTAGCTATACCTTTATCAATCTCTGCAAGTCTCTGTTCAAGCTGTTTCTTTACAGCTATAAACTCTTTATTTTTACTCAACGCAAAATCATTATATCTTGAAATTATTTCAGGAAGAATTTTTACATCAAACACTTTTTCGGACAACTTGTTTAAAATGATACTCTCAATTAAATCTCTTTGTGTGCCTCTGTTTCTGCATTTTTCTTTGCCGTTTTTCTTGGTGCAAGTGTAAGAAATATAAGTGTAATTTTTAGAACGGCGTGCATTGCCTGCGTATGTACTGCCACACTCACCGCAAATAATTTTTCCTGACAACAGATACTCTTCTTTAGACTTATAGGCCGCTGCCTTATGCCTGCGTCTGTTCATACTTTGCTGAACTTTTTCAAAGTCTTCTTTAGAGATAATCTGAGGTATCCCGCCTTCAACCTTAATGATATCCTCTGCATTTTTGGATGCGTGGCGGTTAAATTTTTTATCAGAAGTCACAGGAAGAGATTTGTTGTAAATATAAGCTCCAGTGTAGCGTTCATTTCTAAGGATGTCATACAAACTATTTTTGCCAAAGCTATTAGCCTTTTTCGTTTTAAAGCCTCTGCGATTAAGCTCATTGATTATCGATGTATATCCCTCACCTTGAAGATACATCTTGAAAATGAGCTTCACTGCCTCTGCTTCAAAATCGTTTATCTCGTACTTTAAAGTTTCTTTGTTAATATCATAACCTAGAGGTGGCACACCACCGTTAAATTTAGAAGCTAAGGCATTTTCTTTGAGACCTTTCATTACTTCTCTTGCAAGATTCTTGCTATAATATTCGTTGTAGCCTTCGATAACGCTCTGGAGAATAATCGACTCAGGCGAATCGTCGAAATTCTCCAGAACAGAAACCAATCTGACACCATACTTTTCAAGCACATTTCTGTATATCGCAGAGTCTGATCTGTTTCGGGCAAATCTGTCAAGCTTATGTACAATAACTACCTGAAAATCACCGTTTTTAGCGTCTTCGATCATGCGTTGAAACTCTTCACGATTATCAGACGTTCCACTGATACCTCTGTCAGCATATACATGTATTAAAGCGTAGCCTTCACGTTCTGCAAAACTTTTTATCGCACGCACCTGGGCATCAATACTTTCATCTCGTTGCCCGTCAGATGAATAGCGTGCGTATGCGACTGCATCTACAGCCAAGCTTTATACCTCCTTTACAATAAATTTTTTGGCTGTTTATTTATTCTGCGACTTTTTCCGCTGAAAGCACGGAGTAAATTGCTTCTAATATAAGTTCAATGTTAATATCCATCGTTAAATCCTCCTTAAAATGTAATACAGTAGTATCTATACTATACCGATATAATATATCACCCAGATTTTGAACTCTAACATAAATTGATTATAATGCTTGAAAATCAATATGTTCATTCAGCTTTGCTTTGCTGATCTCCATAAATCTCATAGAACCATAACCAGGTAATTTTTTACTTTTTCTAATTACTTTTCCTTCGCTATAAAAATTAATTATACTTGCTCTCTTCAATGTATCAGCTACGCTTGTAGAAGTAAATTCACAGAGATTTAAGCCGTTATCTTTAATGTAATCGTTTACCAAAGTCTTACATACCTTTTGGCTTATATAATAATATTCCTCATCGAACAGTATTACATTATTGAAAGCACCGATTGGTTCACCTAATCTTAGAACTCTGCAATTTTCACTATCAAGATTATAGACTATAGCGTTACACAAAACAGTAAGCGGAGACTGTATGCTTAGTTTGTGATTGTTAGAAACGATAACTTCCTGAATAGCAGAAGTAAAACGATCAGTATAATAGTTTATTTCTTCATTAGTCAATAAACCAAAACAGTTAGCCACCCACATCAATAAATCAGCTGCTACCTGCAATTGTGCTATGTATTCTCCATAACGCTCGTTTGAGAATTTTAAGCTATAGCTGCTTCTTATTTCTTTTCCACGTGTTTTAATAAACGAAAGCACATTATTACGGGTATTATTAAGCAAAAAAGATATGCTGGAAATAAAATCTACTGTAAAATTTTCAACTATATGCTTATCATTCTGAAGCTGTGATAATAAAGATAAATCTACATCGTTTTTATTAAGATTAAGAAATACACATCTTGCAAGAGAGCTTTCGCAACCCTCAAAAAACTCTCCTGTCAAAACTGCTCCACCTTCAGCCAGATATTGGTCAATTTCAAGAGCCTTATCCTTATCAAGATAATCGTTATTTCTGACTAGTCCTGTTCCGTCACCAAAAGCTCTGACTATAACTTCCAACTTGCTTAACAGTGCGTTTCTATCCGAGACCACATGAGTTGGTGCTAAATCATCAATAACCATCACACTGTCTTTGTAATTCCTAAAGCCAGATTCCAGCCCAGCCTTTGTTCCTTTCAGAGTATATTGTGGAGTATCTTTATATTCAATCTGCGTCATAGCTAAAGCTAGCGATGTTTTAAAATTGCCACGATCACCATAGAGGAATATCACAAACTTTGGGGTAAAGTCTACCTCTCTGTACAGAAAGTTAACAAGACTCATAGCGAAATATAAAACAAGAATAGTCGCTGTATTAGATTTGGTTGTATCAATGAAACGCAAATATTTTCTAAAACTATCTTTAGAAGGCGTTAAACTACTAAATTTTTGACCATACTCTGATGTTGCTTTCATCATTTCATTACCTATTACACCAATAGGCGTTATATACATATATGTACCATCATTATTATGCCAACCAGGCTTTTTATATAGTCTAATTTGTTTGGAGAGTTCTAAGCTGGAAACTAATTTCTGTAAATATAGAAATAATAGTTCTTTGCTTTTGTACTTAGGACCTTTGTAAGCTATTCCCGGAATCCCATTTACCCAATTCATTGAATTGTATTCTCTTACTAGAATATCTTTCTGAATAACACTACCTTTCAGATGAATTTTACAGCGATAGAAGGCTTCCTTTTCACCAATAACAACGTCAGTAATTTCAATATAACAATTTAGAAATGCCTCCCCATTGTATGACAGAGTATCCTCAAAAAAAGAAAAACCATCTTCATTTTCGCTATACATTTTCAAGCTTACATTAGTTGGTGTGGTTTTAGCTGATACCTCTACATTATTTACATTTGGAGTGTTTTTCTCACTGTTACCATCATTAACCAAGTTAACCATTATTCTCTTAGTGGGCACAAATTCTTTTGTTTGAGAACAATCTAAATCACTGTTAAAATCATTGCCGTTTGAATTTGTGTGCTCTTTGTATGGTAAGGAATTATCAATAATTTTACACATGTTTTTTAATTCAGCAGGGGTTACAATTACATTGTTTATTTTTTGCCTATATTCTTCGTATGAAATAGAACCATCTACAATATTAGCCATTATTTTTTTACAATTATTATTCATTGTTTATCCACCTTTGTTTAATATTTGGGAATTTTTATAATTCAGTAACTCCTATACCAAATACAAGGGTATGGAGAGATTTTATACCTAAGTTTGATAAGTTGTAATTTTAAATTGCTATTAATCTAAAAATAACCTCTTTTCTTTTTATTTTTTCTTCACCGGTAAATTACATATATTCTAATATGTTACACATAAAATTTGTGCTTCGGATAAAAAATAAAATCATTAAATTAAATATATATTTTTTGCATAAAGGAGCACATATTTTCAAAATTAATTTACTGAATTAGAAACATTGACTATAAAAGCTATATCATTCTATAATAATAGTGAGGTGATGATAATGTATGAAAAACTTTTTAACAGTATTGATATAGATATATCAAACACTAATTCTGAAGCAATATCTACAGAGGACAAGAACAACATAGCAAATAATGTAAGAAAAGAAATTAGAATTTGTATTAACGAATCGTTTAACAACATCTTAAAAAACGAACTTTTGAGAATAAAGAAAAAAGAAATTGAAGATTTGATAAAAAAGGAAAATCCAAGTTTTGATTTTGGTGATTTAGGCACATTCATTGATTTAGATGATAAATTAATAGTATACGAAATTAATTCCATGATATCCACAGAAAACTTTTACAGCAAAATTCTTGAAAAGAAATATAAAAACATTTATACTGATGCACGAAAACTACTTAAAGTGCTTACATTAGAGAAATATAATATAAGCAACAAAAATATATTTACTTTCTATCCATCAAAGATAAAAAATTTCAAGAAGAAAACATGTAACATCACAGCACTCATAAAGGTATCTCAACATAAATTCGGCACAGATATCACCAAACGTTTCAACTTATTCCTTGAGGCTTGTAATAAATCCGATAAATTTTCAACCCAAAACAATAAAAATAAATATTATATTTCATTGTACGATTGCATTCCCTTTGTACTTCACTACATGTTTTATGAAGGGAAAAAGTTTTTAGAAGAAAATGATAATCCTAAATTTTCTGAAGAAAACTCCTGTTCTATGAAATCTTATAGAATTGTACTATCTCATGTTCTTAAGCTATTCACCGACAAAAATGTTTCAAATCCATGTTATATTGATCGAATTTTTGAAGCCGCACAACTATATAGAATTGACAATGAATTTAATTTTTTCAAAATAAGCAGATTAACTTATCAAAGAGAACAATTTATGAATGAAGAAAATTTTAATAGTATATTTGGTTTTTTTAATCAAGAAACAAAAGAAGAACAAACACTAAGACAATCTAAAGATATTGAAAAACTGCAAAAATATATAAACCTCAGACAAGAAAAAATAAAAAAGACAAAAGAAATTATTGAACAAGAAATATTCAAAGATAAAGATTTTATGAGATTGTAAAATAAAGTGTGTAAGTTATAAAAATAGCTTGCACACTTTTTTCATTTGAAGATAAGTGTGCTACAATATAAAGAAAGGACAAAAAAGGAATGAACAGAATGACAAAGAGAAAAGAAAGCACACCTAGAGAAAAACTAGCAAAGGAAATAATCGAGCAATATAACCCAAAAAGCGTAGCCGATATGCAGAACGCTCTGAAAGATATTTTCGGACCAATGTTTGAAGCAATGCTTCAAGGCGAAATGAATAGTCATTTAGGTTACGAAAGTAACGACCACGGAGCGAAGTCAACCAGGAACCGAAGAAATGGCTATATCAACAAAGAGATAAAAACAAGTTCAGGAGAGCTTGAAATCAAAGTCCCACGAGACAGAGACGGTAGCTTTGAACCAAGAATTGTACCTAAAAGGAAGAAAGATGTATCTGAAATAGAAGAAAAAGTATTAGCGATGTACTCACGAGGAATGAGCCAAAGAGATATAGCTGAAACAATAGAAGATATTTACTGCTTTGAAATATCCCATGAAACAATATCAGAAATTACTGATTGTGTTTTAGAAGAGTTAAACGATTGGCAGAACAGACCACTAAAGAAAATGTACACATTTTTGTTTGTAGATTGTATGTATGTTACCATCAGAAAAGAATATGAAAGCAAGAATTTTGCAGTATACACGATACTTGGATATGATATAGAGGGTCAAAAGGATATCCTTGGATTATGGCTTAATGAAAGCGAAAGTAAGCATACCTGGATGCAAATATTTGACGAGCTTAAAGCACGAGGAGTTGAGGATGTATTGTTCATCAGTATGGATGGTGTATCTGGACTTGAAGAGGGTGCAAAAGCAATTTTTAAGGATGTAGTAGTGCAGAGATGTATAGTTCATTTAATCAGAAATTCAATTAAATATATTCCAAGCAAGGACTACAA
>JAXJTP010000048.1:0-78502 GCA_036309525.1 Acutalibacteraceae bacterium
TGCTGAGGGGTTATGTGCGTGCTTGAATTGACGCTTACAGAACTATGCTGTAAAAATGCAGTAAAAAGCACTGGGGCAAAATGTCGGCTTAGTGTTCTTAACTCAGTCCAAATCTGGACTGAGCTGAATTTGACGGTGAACAATTCGTTCAGCGTTTCAGATGTACGAATTTCGTACTTCTGAACACTTGACGAATTTCGTCCAGCGTTTTAGTTGGGTACGGTTTTCGTACTTAACTCTCTGTTACTTCCTTGCTTTTTAGAGCTTGTAAAACAGGTAAATAAAGCCCACATTTCAAATGTCAGCTTCAAGGGTATCATTTCAAATGTTGCCCCTAAAGGTCGGATTTCAAATCGTACCTTGCTTTTAAGGGTAGGGCTAAAATGTCCCACCCTTTGCAGTGGTAGACAAAATTGTCCGTTACTGATTTTCGCTTTCCAAAAATGGAGAGCAAGACAAATGCAAGGTGTGGCAAAATTGTCTTATCTTTTCAACTCGGTAACGAAAAGTTATTGAGTTACTCCAACAAAATCCAACAATCACACATAGCTAAAACAGCCACATATAAGCCCTGTATTGAGCTTTTATTTTAAGGGTGAAATTATATAACTGACTGCTGAAAATTCAGCAGTGCATAGCTAGGTAGGCAATAAACGGAAAATAACAGCATATCAGCTGTACAGCTGATTGTATTGGGTGGGTGTCGGTCAAATCAAGGTCGGCAAAATACCGAGGTTAGAACAAAATACCATTTTCCTGATGTCAAGAAAATGGTGTAATCCTGTTTTAGGACTGCACCTATACAACGCTCTAACTTAGGGCTAGCTCTAAATCAAATTTGAGCAGTGAGAGGTAGCCCTGTTTTAGGGCGTCCCTCCACACAGCACAGCTACACTATACTACTTGTATAAAAGCCTTGTGCCTGCCTGTTCTCGGAGTTCGCTCGGTGTTCGTTTGTATATCAGCTGTATAATTGTGTTTACTGCGTACGAATTTCGTACGCAGTAATCTTAGTAAAAATTAGTATTTTGCAACTTAATGCAACTAATCTAAGCATTTTTAAGCATTAGTCAAGTATTAGTCAAGCATTAGTCAAGCATTAGTCAAGCATTTCTAAAGGGGTCGATTTCGACCAGGTTAAAAAACAATCTCAACATTTCTCAACATTCCGATGTAAAACAGTATAGCTCACAGCATAGCATTTAAGAGCATTTACAGGGCTTTTCAGGGTGTGGGTATAGTCTGATAGCTTTACAATTTTTAACCCTGTACAGCTGGATTGTTAGCATTTGTTAGCGTTTTCTCTTGGCTTTGTCTAGGCTTTAAACTGTAGGGTTAACATTTGTAAACAATCTGAATTTCAGGTTTTTTCAGGTTTTACTCAAAAACGAGTAAAACTCTTACATTTTCTTACATTTTGCTGAATGTTAGGTTTTGTTAGTATGGAGTCCTCTAGGAAAATCTAGGAATAAAAACAGGGGTAGTTAATAACCACCCCTTTACAGCTGATATACGCACCTGAAAGCATATATCTGTATATTCGATTTTAAAGCGTTCTAAGCAACTTTTATTAGTTAATCAAAGAAGTGCTAAAAGCTCCGTATTGCTAAAATCTGCCTATGCTATGGCTGTTTAAACGCTGGTTTTCTCTAAAACGATAACTACAGCTGTATAAATCGCTTATTGCATCGGCTGATTTCTCGCTGTGGGTCTGCATATAGTCAGTAAAGGCAAGTAAGAATATAGCTTGCTCCTTGCCGTAGCTTATATATTCGCCTTTTCTTCTGCGTTCTGCTATATCCTGCATAATGGCATAGCTTTCGGGACTGCGTTTCCACTGGAGTGTTTGCAGGTCATTGTAGCTGTGGTGATAGTGCCTGTCATAATCGTTGTAAAGCTGTTTTAAAGCCCTGTTACGCTCTAATATTCTCAAGGCTTGTCTTTTCCTTTGTCTGACAGTTTCAACCGATACACCCAGCCTTTCGGCTTGTGTTGGTAGGTTCTCACCGTTGAAATAATAGCGTGTTATAATCTCCCTTAGCTTCTCGGGTAGCTCTGCCACAGCCTGCCATACTCGTTCTTGCAGGTCGGTAAGCTCTGCACCCTCGTATATCTTGGGGCTTTGCTTGTCGGGCATAAGGTCAATTATTTCTACTTCCTCGCCCTCTGAATTGCTCACAGTGCGATTATATGAATACTCCTGCAAGCGTGGTGTGTTCATTCCTTTGCGTTGTCCTCGGTCTATGGTCAGCTGTATAGCGTTCATTACTTGAAATTCAAGGAAAGTATTAAACTTCAAATCCTTTTCAGGAGTATAAGCATTTACAGCATTTACCATTGCAAAATATCCACACTGGAGAATATCATCAAAATCAATGTCATTAGGTAGCTTTCGCTTACTTGCGTGCTTGTATATCAGCTTATGTATAAGCCTGCTTGTCTGCTCCCACAGTGTAGCATAATAGCGTTTATTGCCCTGTTTAATAAGCTGTGCCAATTCTTCATTTGTCATTGATTACCACCCCTAAAAGCGTTATAATTAAATTATTGCTTGGGACTGCTCTGCTTTTGTGGGGTGGTCTTTTCGTTTTATGTGGGTGCAGATTTATGTATCTGTATGCTTGATAATCTTAATAGAATGAATAATAACCAAAGTCGATTTTTTCGCCTGTTAGGTTCTCTATTTTCTCCTTTAGCTCGTTTGTATAGTGTTCGTATATTTCTACACTTTTACTAGTGGTATGTGGCTCGTTTGTTTTTCTGTTGCCCTCTCTGATAAGGTTCTTTATTTCTGCTACCTGTGTATATAGGTTGATGTATGCTTGCTTTAATTCTGCTGTTGTCATTATATTAGCTCCTTTGTTTTAGTTTTCTACAGTTTTTATATAGTTAGGGGGGAAAAAGGGGGAAAGGGGATTTTTAGGGGGCTTTTTGCAGACTTCTTTATATATATAATAAATTTTATTAAAAACTCACGCGTTATAGATATATAGCAACTCTACAAAATACCCCTCATTTTTCCCCTTTTCCCCCAAATCCCCCCTCAAAGCATTGTTTTGTTAGTTTGCAATTTCTAATTCGGGGTATTTAGTTTTCTTTTTACCGATAATACAGAATTGATTGTGTGATTTTACTATAGGAACATTATGTTTTTCTAGCTCTGTTTTAAAGGATTTATATGCTAGTGGCTTTTGAATGTTCATTTGTTCACACCAAAATCTATAATCGTCTGTTATAACCTTTAAGGTTGTTTTAGGGGCATTTTTATCTTCGATACTGTATAACATTATTCTTTCATCAATATACAGCTGGATATAGTCATTTTCTTGCTTGTACTTGTCTGCAAGCTGTTTTGCTTCGTCGGTAGTACCTAAGCCTCCCAGTTGTGTATATTTGGAATAGCCTGCAAGTAACCAGTTCAAAATAGCACTTTTAGCGTTTTCGGTTCTCAGCTTATCCTTTAGGGTTTTGTCCTGTTCATCCTCACTAAAGTGTCGGTTAAAAGGGATAATCTTCAAACGGTTACTCTCAAATATACTATCATCTGCGACTGTGGGCATACTGTTAGCTGTAATAAAGATTTTAAATACTGGCTTGTACACAATAGGCTCGCCAAACATAGGGCGTGCTGTTATATCGTCATTACCTGTAAGCTGTTTTAGTAGTGCTTCATTAAAGCAACTACCCTTGTCAGGCTCATTACATAATACAAACCTTATATTTTGTAGCTTTGCTATGTCGGGGGTTGGTCTGCTACCGTCTTTACTGCCTGTGCGTGCTATGGTATCAAATGAAATTTGTGTGCCATAATCGTGTAATATATTTAGTACGCTGTCAAATAGCGTTCCTTTGCCATTTCGTGTAGTTGTACCCAGTGCAACAAAGAAACATTCCTCGTTTGCTTTGCCTTGCAGAGAATAGCCTAAGCATTTTTGTAAATATTCGGCTCGTTCCTTGTTACCCTCTGTTATTTCATTGATGAACACATCAAAGCGTTCTTCCTTTGCTGTCGGGTCATATATTACATCAGCACACTTGCTTATATAGTCCTTTGGACTGTGCTGTTGTAGCTCTCCTGTTTTAAGGTTAAGAGTACCATTCCTTACATTGAATAAATAAGGCTGTCGGTCAAAGATACTAGGCTTTTTTCGTAGTAGCTTTTTAACATCTTTTAATACCCTATCTCTGCCATTAGCGTTGCCCAGGCTTTTATACTGCCCTCTGTATGCTCCGTTTATGTTTTCTTTCTGTTCTTCTTCAATGCTCCATTCCTTAGGCTTGCCTGCTGGCTTTGCAGGAATAAGAGCCTGTACAGCTGTTACAAAGTCCATTAATAGCTTACCTGCTATTATATGCTCCTTGTCGTCCTGTTCCCATATAACACCATTGTAAACGAAAAATCTATTGTAGCCTGAAACATAGCAAATATAATCCTTTACCATATCAACAAAAAACTTTGCTGTTCCTATGTCATCAGCCTTATACTTTTTAACTGTTTCGTAGTCAAATTCGGGCAGTGTTGGGCTTACTTCTTCAATCTGTGGGCTTCGCTCTGCATTGGTTACCTCGTTAAGCCCTCTGATTTTTGTACTAGGTGTAGCTAGGCTGTTTTTAAAATTGTTCACAGCCTGAGTTTTTCTATATTCGGGGTCATAAACTGCGTTGCAATGTGTTATAGCTTCTTGTATAGTTATCTGCCCATAGGTGGAATTTCCTGTTTTTCTGTCCCATTTATCACGCATTAAATTACTGCTTCTGAATATTCGGTCTATCTGCTGTGGGTCTTTTCTGCACCAGTAAGCAAGTATATTGCATAGGGCAAGGTCTGCACGGCTCTCGTCATTGTTATAGGCTGATGTATCGCCACTGTAAAGGCTTGAGAAGTCAGCACCATTCTTTGAGGCTCTAGCCTTTTCTATAATCTCGCTGTCGCTCATATTCAGATGTATAACAGCTGTACAGCTGTTGTTATTTGGTGCAGTCTGTGTAACTGGCTGACTATCAGCAAAGTAACAGTTATAAACTGCTTTTGCGTTTGCTTCTCGTTCTTCTACAGTAGAAACATCATTGAATTTGTTGCCTGTTACAGTGAAGTATCTGCCAGTTTGGTACATTTCAAGCTCTGATGTATCATTAATAGGCTTTTTCTTTTTCCAGTCGGTATGTATATCACCCTTGTAAATAATGTGTACACCTGTACCACTAGGAGAAAGCTCGGCATAGCTATTCATAACGCTTATAATGTCCTCTGCTTCGGGTATAATCTCACCTGTTGCAGGGCTTATAATATGGTCTAAATCTATGCCACAGTAGGGTGGAGCAAGCACAAAGCCCACACCGTCAATAATTCCAGTTACCTGCTGTTTCGTTTTATTGTCATACCATTGGGCAGTTTTGCCCTGTACCTCTAAAACTTCGGTAAAAGTACCCCATTGCTCGGGCTTAACCGAGCTTGCACCATATAAGCTATGTGGGTTTATAGGCATTTTCTTACATCTTGCTACCCATTGTTTTAATTCCTTTAATTCGTTAGGGATATTCTCTATATTCAAACTTCCACCACCTTAATAAACTTTTCGGATTTTTCCGTAATTCTTTATATTCCTAACTGCCTTTACATCAGCTGTATTAGATTTATTTTCGGCTACAGGTGCATAATAGTTGCCCTGCTCATCCACAGCCACAGCATTGTTAATTGAGCCTTTACAGCTCAAAAAATCAGCCATTACAGTGCAGTTAATTAAAATCTTTTTACCACAACGGATACAAGGCAGTTCGCCACTATGTACCCATTGCCTGATGGCATATTCAGCAATGCCAAATTCCTTTGCACATTGCTTTATGCCTATAACTCTGGGAATTGTGTATTCCTGTATTTTAGGGATATAGCTATCCATTTTTTACCTCGCTTTCTCTACTTTACAAATAAGTACAAAAAGCGTATAATAAGGCTGAATAAATGCGTAACCCTTTTATGCTGTCGGGTGGCTGTTTATCAGCTTATTTACGCTTGTTTGTTCGGGTGTCCTCTTATCGGTATTGGCGTACTGGTAAGAGGATTTTTTTATTGCACAAAATCAAATTACAGCTGTAACATTGTGATTTTGTCCCACCGGTGGGACATTTTCAAGCTGTTTTCTTCTGCTGTGCCAGCTCGTCAATAATGGCAAATATGCGTTCTTTTTCTTCCTGTGGGAGTTCAAAGTACAGCTTTCTTGTTATATAAGCCTGACTTTTACCAATATGCTGGGCTACTTCGTACAGTCTTACGCCTTTTTCCTTTGCTCTTGTTCGGATATCTTGGTTATTTAGCATATATTTCACCTCTTTTCTTTGTATTGACAAATCGTCATCAACATTGTATTATAGTGTTGACAATTCGAATAAGCTAATCGCGAAGCTATTCAAAATGTATTGCGTTGTTGACGATTTGAACAAATATATTATAAGTCTATTCATTTTGAATGTCAACACAAAACGAAATAATTTATTTAAATAAATTCAAAACGAATTAAAGAGGTGGTTTTTATGAAAGAAAATCTTTTTGCTGAAAGATTGGCTTTTTTAAGAAATGAAAAAGGACTAAAAAGAGAAGATATAGCAAAAGTGCTTGGTTGTTCCGTGTCTGCTGTTGGGAATTATGAAAACGGAAACAGAACACCTGATTTTAACGGTTTAATAACATTAGCTAATCTTTTTGAGACGACTACCGATTATTTACTTGGTATAACAGATATAAAAACAAATAATAAAGATTTATCTTTTGTATGCGAGTATACAGGGTTATCTGAACTTACTATAGAAACGCTTAAAATCAGAAAAAAAACTAGGTTAGAGTTTCCTAATGATAACGAAACATTAAGTAAAAAAATAGCAGAAGAATATATAAATATCAATCTTCCTGCAATGCAAGACTATGCTTGCCAATATTTCCACAACTTACAAATAAAAAAAGATAAGTTGAATAATGCGATTTTAAAAGTAAAAACAAATGATAAGGCAGATAATGAGCTTAATAAAGTTTTTTTAGCAATTTCAGAAATAGATGATAAATTAGACCTAATTTTGTTTAAAACACAAGAAATAAATAAATATTTTATAAAGGATTTTAATAAACATCTTATTAATGAAATTAATTTGCTAGAAAAAGAATACAACCTGTTATTGAAAAATAATATATTGTAATGTACTTCTATAAAATAAACCAAACAAGGCAGGTGAACCCTAATGGCAAGCATAACAAAAAGGGGTGACAGCTACCGTATAACTGTAAGCTGTGGGTATGACAGCAACGGTAAAAAGCTGACTAAAAACTGCACCTGGAAGCCTGACAGCAAAATGACACCTAAGCAGATAGAAAAAGAGCTACAAAGGCAAGCTGTACTATTTGAGGAAAGGTGTCGCACTGGTCAGGTATTGCAGAGTAACACACGCTTTGCAGAGTTTGCAGAGGAATGGCTAAAGGCAAAGGCTGACGAGCTACGACCACGAACCTATGACAGATACATTGCAATGATACCAGTAATAAACACAGCCATAGGACATATGAAGCTAGACAGAATACAGCCACACCACCTGCAAGCATTCTATAAGAATCTGTCAGAGGACGGAATAAGACAAGATATAAAATACACCTGTTGCATTGACTTGAAAGCATTGTTAAAGGAAAAAGGCTTAACAATAGCCTTTTTCTCTGAACTTTGTGGGGTATCTCAAACTACATTAAGATGTGTATTTAAGGGTAAGAATGTGAATGAAAGCACAGCTAAAGCTGTTTGTAAAGCGTTGAATCTGAAAGAGAACAGCACATTCAAGGTTGCAGAGGACTGCAAAACAGCTCTTTCTTCCACCACGATACATAGGTATCACGGGCTTATATCGTCAATGCTGAATACAGCTGTTGAATGGCAGTTGATATATTCAAACCCTTGTAGCAGACTAAAGCCACCAAAGATAGAAAAAACAGAGCCTAAGTATCTTGATGAGGTGCAGGCTGTGGAGCTTTTGGAGTGCCTGGATAATGAAGATATGCAGTTTAAAACAGCTGTAACAGTGCTGATATTTACAGGCTTACGCAGAGGAGAGCTTTTAGGGCTAGAATGGCAGGATATAGATTTTACTCACAGTGTTATACATATTCGTCGTACTTCCTTGTACTCGTCAAAGCGTGGCATATTTGAGGACACAACAAAGAACGAAACATCACACAGAGCCTTGAGCGTGTCAGCTGATGTTATAGAACTGTTGCAACGCTTTAGGGGTTGGCAGTCAGAGCAAAGGCTGAAGCTGGGTAGTCAATGGAATAATTCAGACAGAATATTCACAAAGTGGAATGGCTTGCCGATGAACCCCGACACACTATCGGCAGACTTCAAGAAATTTCTAAAAAGGAATAATTTGCCTGATATACCACTTCACGGACTACGACACACAAATGCTACACTTCAAATTGCCAGTGGTGTACCATTAACCACAGTAGCCAACAGGCTAGGACACGCTAACACAGTAACCACAGGCAGAATATATGCCCACGCTATACAATCAGCAGATGAGCAGGCAGTTGCAATGCTTGACAGCCTGCTTACAGTTAAAACACAGAGGATAAGCTAACACGAATAAACACAAAAATAGAGGTGCTTCCAGCTAGGAAAGCACCTCTTTTAATATTCAAATATTACAGCTGATTGGTATACATTTTTGCACAGTAGTAGACAAATAGTATACAAAACGCAAATTTTACACAAAAACAAAAAGCACCCAGTAGCAAGAATTGGCTTACTACTAGGCTTTTTAATGGAGCTGATAAACGGACTTGAACCGTCGACCTACTGATTACGAATCAGTTGCTCTACCAACTGAGCTATATCAACAAATATTATTAGCTTATTTTAATTAAACACTATGAATTATTATATATATTTAATAAAAATAAATCAATAGCTTTTAAGAAATTAAAAACACTACTTTCAAATAATATTCTCTGTAATATATTGACAAATAGAGTCATTAGAGATAAAATATTTTTATACTTGAGTGTCTATATGTGCATATTATCTAAAATTAATTTTTCTTCAGTATGCACAATTAATGCTCAATGCTGGTTTATTATAATAAAAATAGGAGGTTTTTATGAGTAACAACAGTAATAATGGTAAAGGTTCAAGTATGGCTATTGGTGTTATAGCGTTTGCTATAATCGTTGCTATAATTGTAATATTCTTTACTATAAGTGCAAACAGTAACGGTGGTAGTCCTGCAAAGCCTGTAAATGCTCCTGAAGTAACAACAGAGGTAGCTGATAACGAAAGCGATGCTTCCGATAGCTCAAGCTTAGATTCTGATACAGAAGATGAGCTTGATGTAGAGGAAGCAACAGAGGCTGAGGAAGAGCCTGCTGAGGAGGAAGAAGAGGATACAGAGGCAGAGGACGAGGAAGAAGCTGAAGACGGAATTATCGAGTGCCCTAATTGTAAAAAGATGGTTTCTAAGCTTGAAAGATTTAGATCATCAGAGGATTATGATTTCTTTAAGCTTTGGTGTGCTGATTGCCGTGCAGAGATCGAGGATGGCACAAAGAGCGTAGATGACATTGACTTTGATAGCGATGTTGCTTGTGATAATTGTGGAGAAACATTCTCAAAGCATTCAGAGAAAAATTCTATTAAAAGCAATGGTTTCTGCCCTGAATGTTATGAATCATACCAAAAAATAATGGAAGAAAATGGTATAGAAATTATATAATCTTTACTGCATATAGTTCTGAAAACAGAGGTTGATAGCTTTCAGCCTCTGTTTTTTATGAAGAATTATCATCGCTTTTAGCGTTTACACTTTAGTGTTTGTATGATATAATTAAATATAAATTTTAAAATAAGGGTGAAATTATGAATAAAATAGGATTTATTGGTGCTGGCAATATGGCTACTGCCATTATAAATGGTATGCTTAGTAATAATGTTGCAAATGCCAGTGATATTTATGTATTTGATTTAGATGAAAAAAAGCTTGAGATTATGAGCAATCAAGGAATCAATGCTTGTAAAAATGCAAATGATGTTGTAGAAAGCTGTCATTTTGTGGTTTTAGCTGTTAAGCCTCAGAATTATCAGGAGGTTTTACAAGGGATAAGCAATTCTGTTACAGATAATACTGTTATGGTTTCTATAGCTGCTGGTATTTCTATTGACTATGTAGTTTCAACTATCGGTAAAAACTGCCCTTGTGTGCGAGTTATGCCTAATACACCACTTTTGTTGGGCTGTGGTGCTACTGCTCTTTGTCCATCTGATAATATTTCAGAGGAGGATTTCAATGTGGTTAAAAGTATGTTTGCTACATCAGGTGTCTGTCAGGTTTTACCAGAAAGCCAGATGAATACAATAATTTCTGTAAACGGAAGTAGCCCTGCTTATGTATATCTTTTTGCAAAGGCAATGTGCGATTACGCAACAGAGCAGGGTATATCTGCTGATGTTGCAATGGATTTAATCTGTGCAACCTTAAAGGGTAGTGCAGAAATGCTTATGCAGTCAGGCGATACACCAGATGAGCTTATTAAAAAGGTATCATCACCAGGTGGAACAACTATTGCTGCACTTAATATTCTTGATGAAGGTAGCTTTTATCAAAATATTAAGGATGCTATGCAGGCTTGCACAAAAAGAGCCGAGGAGCTTGGCAGATAATCATATACTAATGCTCTTTTTCATATAATTTTTTAAAGAAAAATTATATAGGAGAATAAATATGAAGGGCATTTTATTTTCAGTAAGAAAAAGTAGTATGAGCTTAAAAAGAAAGGATATAGTATATTTCAGCCATAGGTATGGTGTAAATTTACTTTTGATAGTAGCTATTTTTATAGGGATAGTCTTTGGTGCTGTTTGTGCCGGCAAGGCAGATAAGTCGCTTGTTGATGCACTTGATATTATATTTACATCAGATTTTGAGCTACGCTGTAATCAAACAGTTTTATCCTCGTTTATGGCTGGCTTAACAGCTAACTTTGTATTCTTTACAGCAATTTTTTTACTAGGCTTATCAGCGTGGGGAAGCATAGGAGTTCCTGCCTTAATAGCATTTAAGGGCTTTGGAATGGGGCTGACAGGTGGTTATTTATACAAATGCTATAGCCTTACAGGAGTAGGATTTTTTCTGCTTGTTATGCTTTTAGGCTGTGTAGCCTCAACACTTGCTTTGATTTTCCAAGGTAAGCTTGCAATAGGCTTTGCAAATAGCTTATTTGCAAGAATTCGTGGTGTGTCACCAGATGAATCAGAGACCCTGTACAGATATATAATAAATAGTAGCTTTATTCTTATTGCATTGTCAATCAGTGCAATGGCAGATGCAATTCTTAATTTTCTTTTTGCTGGTATTTTTACTTTTTCATAAAATAATAAATAAGGACAATAAAATATTATGAGTACAAAAAAAGAACGACTTGGCTTTTTTAAGCTATATTTTAAAAATTTCAAGGTAATGCTTGTTGGTAACCTATTGTTTTCTGTTCCTTTAATTCTTTCAGTAGCTTTAATTTATGGACTTGGTTCACTTTTTAAACAAGCTGATAATCTGTTTTTTTTGAGCCTTGTTATAATTTTAATCTTTCCATTCTATTCTGGTATTACACAGATTACAAAGGATGTTGTAAAGGGTGGAAAAGCTCCTGTTAGACCTGTTAAAGCCTTTAAAAAGGGAATAAAAAATAATATAAAATATTTTGCTTTATATGGTGTTCTGATATATATATGCTTGATTGCTTCATATTTCAGCATTATGTTATATCTTAAATTATCAGAGCAAAGCTGGATATTCTATATACCTTCGTTTATAACAGTAATGGTTTCAATTTTTTTGCTGTTTATGTCATTTTCTCTACCAATACTTACCGTTACACTTGAGCTAAAGCTAAAGCACTACTTTAAAAATTCTGCATTAATGGCTTTAGGTGAATTACCTATGAATTTTTATATAGCCTTAACAACATTAGCTTTGGTGGTTATTAGTTTATCTGGACCAATGCTTACAGGTAATGTAATTATTGGTATTATAGCTTTGCTTATGGCTGTATTCCTTATATTGCCAACAGGAATTTCTTATTGTGCAGTATATAGACTATACCCTAAAATGGAAAAGCTTTTCGACCTTGAACCACAGGAAGAGGAGCAAAAATTCCCAACAATGCCTGTTGCTATTCCTACTGATGATGAAGGCAACCCAATACGCACATATGCTGATGACAGAGAGGGCTATGTGTTTGTAGATGGTAAAATGATTAAAAAATCACAGGCTAATAATTACGAATATATCAGCGAAAGCGATTAATAATAAAATTTTTAAGTCTTGCAAAAATATTCCTGTTGTGTTAAACTTAGCGTGTAAATTTAATATGTCAGTTCGTAACCATCCTGACAATAAACAAAACTACGGGAATTAACACAGCTAAATGTATAAAGCTATAGCTGTGTTGCAAGGCTGTATGCTAAAATAAGACCGTAATGGTCTTATTTTTTTTGCGTATAATTGCATTATATTTATAGCAAAAGGAATATTTATATGGAAAGATATAGTATAATTACAAATAAAAACCCAAGAGAAATTGTTTTACTTAGAGGTAGTGGGTGCAAATGGAAAAAATGTACATTCTGCGACTATCACCTTGATTTTTCGCTAAACGAAGATGAAAATTTTAAAATTAATTCAGAGGCATTATCAAAGGTAAAGGGCTTGTATGGCAGGCTAGAGGCTATTAATTCTGGTAGCTTTTGTGATTTAGATGATAAAACAATCAGGCTTATTATAGATACCTGCATAAAAAATAAAATAAGTATAGTTCACTTTGAATGTCATTATATACATAGGGCAGAGGTAGCAAGCATAAAAAGGCTTTTTGCAGATAATGGCATTACTGTTAAAATTAAAACAGGTGTTGAAACCTTCGATGTGAATTATAGAGAAAAGGTATTAAAAAAGGGCTTTGGATTTGCAACACCGATGGAGCTTGCAAATCACGCAGACGAGGTGTGTCTTTTATTTGGTCTTACTGGTCAAACAGAGCAGAGTATGATTAATGATATTGAAATAGGTTTGAAATATTTTGACAGAGTATGCGTAAATATTATGACTCCTAACACAACTGATGTACAGCCTGATAAATATGTAATTCAAATTTTTCAAAGCAATATATCTGAAAAATATATTGATAATAATAGGGTGGATATACTTTTTGAAAATACTGATTTTGGTGTAGGCTCATAAGAATATGGAGGAAGTAAAATGAACAATGAAATACTTTTAGTAGTGTCACTGGCACTTATATTTGGCTCTACTCTTGTAGCGTATAGAATTTTTGGAAAAACAGGACTTTATATAATGACAGCAATTTCAACCATTGTTTCTAATATCGAGTGCCTTATATTAATTGACGCATTTGCAATGGAGCAAACCTTGGGTAATGTTTTTTTTGCAAGCACCTTTCTTATAACTGATATTTTAAGCGAAAACTACTCTGAAAAGGATGCTAACAAAGCAGTATTTATAGGTGTTTTTTCTAATATATTTTTTATATTAATATCCCAAAGCTGGCTTTTATATACGCCATCTCAAAATGATTGGGTAATGCCATCAATTAATGTAGTGTTTTCAAACACACCAAGAATGATGCTATCAAGCCTTGGCGTATATGCTGTTTCTCAGCTTATTGATGTTAAGCTATATCATATGTGGTGGAGATTTACCAATAAAAAATTCGCTGATAATCAAAAATTCCTTTGGCTAAGAAACAATGGCTCAACATTGATTTCACAGCTTATTAATACAGTGTTATTTACATTGCTTGCTTTTTACGGAACATATGATTTATCTACATTATTAAGTATAATGCTATCTAGCTATATCGTGTATTTTGCAACAAGCCTGATTGATACCCCAATAGTATATTTAGCAAGAAAAATGAAGAACAGCAACATAATTCCAGAGTAATCAAATATAAATATTAACTTTTTATTAAAAGTGCAAAATGTAATTTTTTTCAATAAAACTTCAAGGTTTAAAGAATAATATATAGGTGTCGAAAGGAAATATAAATTTATAGAGCAGAAATATATTGCGTTTTATACCTGCGATTTTTAAGAAAGGATTGTATTTTATGGATAACAATAACTTCAACGATGGTTTTAATCGTTCAAATAATTTCAATAATTCACCAGAAACAAACAGCTCAAATACAGAAAACGGATATTCAAAACCTTATATTAACAACGGCCCTGATATGAGCTATAACGGTGCACCACAGCATACAGAATACTATGGTAATTCTCACTCAAACCCATATATTGATGCTCGAAATATGGGTTCACCATATCAAGATAGCTACACAGGTGCTGTACAGCAACAGCCTGTAAAGAAAAATCCAAGCACAGGCAAAAGCTTTGGCAAAGCAATAGCAATAGCACTTTGCTTTGGCTTAGTGGCAGGTGGTACAATGTTTGGTGTTAATTATGCCGGCACCAAGCTTACAGGTGTGTCTCCTTCATCATCTATAACAGAGAAAGAAACCATTAAATCAACACCACCTGTAGCAAATAATGAAAATGGAGAAAAAACCTCAACTACCTATGATGTGTCATCAGTTGCAAATAATGTTATGCCAGCAATGGTTTCAATAAATATAAAAGCAACTGCAACATACGAAAACCCTTATTCACAGTATTTTAATTTTGGCTTTGGATTTGGTGGAGATGATATGTATGAGTATGAAACCGAGGGCAGTGGCTCTGGAATAATAATTTCAGAAAATACTGATGAGCTTCTTATTGTAACCAATAATCATGTAATAGATGGTGCAACAGAAATAAGTGTGTGCTTTGTAGATGAAGCTACATGCTCTGCTACAATAAAGGGTACCGAACCTGATTATGATTTAGCTGTTATAAGTGTAAAGCTAAGTGATATACCTAAGGAAACCAAAGACGCAATTTCTATTGCAACCTTAGGCGATTCAGAAAGCCTCCAGCTTGGTCAGCCTGCCATTGCTATTGGTAACGCACTTGGCTATGGTCAGTCTGTAACAGTTGGCTATATAAGTGCATTAGAGCGTGAGGTTCAGATGACAGATAACACAATGACACTTATTCAGACAGACGCAGCGATAAACCCTGGTAACAGTGGTGGTGCATTACTTGATATGCAGGGTAATGTAATAGGAATAAACTCAGCAAAGTATTCAGATACTGATGTTGAGGGTATGGGCTATGCAATTCCTATTTCAGATGCAAGCCCTATTATAGATGCACTTATGAACAACAAAAAGGTTCCAGAAAGCGAACAGGCTTACCTTGGTGTTGTAGGTACTAATGTAACAGACAGCTATTCTCAGGCGTTTGGTTTACCTACTGGTGTGTATATATCAAAGGTAAATATAGGTTCACCAGCAGACTCAGCAGGTATACAAGCAGGTGATATTATCACAAGCTTTGATGGAAAAGCTCTATCAACAATGGAAAGCCTGCAATCCAGAATAAAAACACATAAAGCAGGCGACAGAGTAGAGGTTATTCTACAACGTCAGCAAAGAAATGGTGACTATAAAGAGGTTAAAATTACAGTAACACTTGGCTCAAAGTCAGACGCACCAGAAGAATAAGAAAGTAAAATACTCTAATACAACATTTAAACACCTCAAAGGTATCGTTTGTATACCTTGGGGTGTTGCTGTTTTTGTCTATAGTATAGCTTTATGTAAAACCTTTGTAACATCTCTGTTGTAGTTTTACAGACGGTCTGATTCATCTTTCCTTGTGTAACACATCTATTGTAATCCTACAAATAAAATTCATAAATAATTTTATAAACTTGACACAAACTAATAAAGATAGTAAAATAAAGTAAATGTGTGTGTTCGGATTTTATTTTACTGATATAGAAAAAATACTATTTGATTATATTATCAGATGATCAAAAATCGTTATTTATTTAAGGCTACGGGATAAATCTTAAATATTTCTTAATTTTGTAATTTTTCTATATTTTTGTACAAGTCAAAATTTAATTATTACTTAAACAGTTTTGTGTATGGCACCGTTTGCAACACAAAATTTAAGGCTGTTTATTAATAATTTTCAAATCATTTTCATATACATAATTTAATAATGGAGGTTCTGATTAGTGACAAATAATGTTAAAAAATCTGTCAGCAACGGAAATAAAGGCAGAAAAATGGTCAAGAACAATAAAGGCTTTAAGGGTAAGCAGGTAACAAAATATAATGCAAAGGGCAATCCAAAGAATAAGGGTAAACGCACAAGTCATAAAAAATCCTTTGTAAATAAAGAGCTATTACCATCAATAAAGGTTGCATTCTTAGGTGGACTTAACGAGATCGGTAAGAATATTACTCTGTTTGAATGCTGTGGCGATATGCTCTTGCTTGATTGTGGTATGGCATTCCCAGATGGTGAAATGCTGGGTGTAGATTTGGTTTTACCAGATTTTACCTATGTAAAGGAAAATATTGATAAAATTAAGGGTATAGTTATAACTCACGGTCACGAGGACCATATAGGTGGCTTGCCATATTTGCTAAAGGATTGCAATATTCCTGTGTATGGCACTCCACTTACAATGGGTTTGGTAGGCAACAAGCTAAAGGAGCATAATCTTGTTGCCTCTGCACAGCTGAATGTTGTAAATGCAGGTGATGTTGTAAGATTTGGTTGTATGGATATAGAATTTATTCACGTAAACCACTCAATCCCTGATTCGGTAGGTGTTGCAATACATTCTCCAGCTGGTACTCTTGTGCATACAGGTGACTTTAAAATAGATTTTACACCTGCCAGTGGTGATATGATTGACCTTACACGCTTTGCTGAGCTTGGTAAAGAGGGTGTACTTGCTCTTATGGCAGACTCTACCAACGCAGAGCGTCCAGGCTATACAAAAACAGAGGCAAAGGTACAGGAGGGCTTCGAAAACCTTTTTGTAAGAGCTAAAAACCAGAGAATTATTATTGCAACCTTTGCTTCTAATATAAATAGAATTCAGCAGATTATTAATTGTGCCTATGCTACTAACAGAAAGGTTGCCTTCTCAGGAAGAAGTATGCTAAACTATATGCAGGTAGCAACAGAGCTTGGTTATATAGATGTGCCAGCAGGTGTAATTATAGATATTGATTTATTAAACCAATACACACCAGAGCAAATTGTACTTGTTACAACAGGTAGTCAGGGCGAGCCTATGTCAGCCTTATCAAGAATGGCTTATTCAGACCACAAAAAGGTATCTGTAGGTAAGGGAGATTTTATTATCATATCTGCTAATCCAATACCAGGCAACGAGAAGCTTGTAGGCAATGTAATAGATGAGCTGTTAAAGCTTGGCTGTGATGTTGTTTATGAGTCTATGTACGAGGTTCACGTATCAGGTCACGCTTGTCAGGAGGAGCTTAAAATAATTCATAGTCTTCTTAAGCCTGAATTTTTCATTCCTGTACACGGAGAGCAAAAGCACCTACGTAAGCATGCTGACTTGGCTATGAGCTTAGGTATGAGCAGCGATAATATATTTATTGGTGATGTAGGTAATGTAGTTGAGCTTAAAAATCACACAATGAAACAGCTCCCTAGTGTACCATCAGGAAAGATATTTGTAGATGGTCTTGGTGTAGGAGATGTAGGAAGTATTGTATTAAGAGACAGAAAGCATCTAGGACAAGACGGCTTAATTATAATTGTTGCGTCACTTGATATAGTAGATGGCTATGTTGTAAGTGGTCCTGATATTGTTTCGAGAGGCTTTGTATATGTAAGAGAATCAGAGGAGCTTCTTTACGAGGTAAAGAAAATAGCTGTGGAAATACTTGATGATTTTGCAAATAGAAATGTTCACGAATGGAATCTTATTAAAAACAAGATAAAGGATGATGTGTCAAAGCACATCTTTAGCAAAACACGCAGAAGCCCTATGATTCTACCAATTATTATGGAAGTTTAATTTTAAAAAATATTACTCAACGGGAGGTAAAAGCAATGAAGAAAAAAATATGGACAGTAACACCGTTTTTTCTAGTGTTTTCAGTTGCAATATTGTGTATGGCTGCTTTTTCCTCTCGTTGGAATATGTATATCTTTATGATAGAAATGATAGTAGCACTACTTTCTATATTGATTGTATTTATAGGAATGCGTCGCTTTAACTATCATATTAATAGAACAGTTAAAACAGCAGCTAAAAAGCTAGGTAAGGATAATCTCGATTATCTCAACCAATTTAACATACCTGTTGTTGTTACAGGTGCCTACAATGACATTGTGTGGTGTAATGATTGCTTTAAGCTTGTAATGGCAAAGGGTAAGGATTGTGCCGGAGATTTAATAAATAATTACATACCAAATACATCAGTTGAGCATATTCTATCCTCAGATGGTGCCGATGTAATTTACAGAGAAAGAAGATACACAGTTATAAGCTGTCCGTTATCAGAAAAGTCTGCTGTTTTTTATTTTGTAGATGATACCTATTACAAAGAAACAACTGACGAATATATGAGATCACGTCCTCTTATTGCAACAGTAGCATTTGATAACATAGCAGAGTTTGAAAAGGACGATGACCAACAGCAGTCGTATGTAACTGTAAATGTAGAAAATACTATTCAGAAGTGGGCAAATAAATACTCAGGACTTTATAAAAAGCTACATAATGGCAGGTATATGATTGTTTTTGAAGAGAGAATTATAGATGAGCTTACAGAAAATGATTTCAGCATACTTGACGAAATAAAAGAAATCCCTCTTGAAAATGTTTTGTGTGTTCCAACTATATCAATAGGTATAGGCAGATGTGCAGATAACTTTAAGCAGTGTGAGCTTTGGTCAAGAAATGCACTTGATATGGCTTTAGGTAGAGGTGGCGATCAGGTTGCTATAAAAACCAAAGACCAGTTCCGTTTTTACGGAGGTAATTCACAGGGCTTTGAAAAGAGCGACAAGGTTCGTACAAGAGTTATAGCTAGTTCAATTATTCAGCATATAAAATCCAGCGACCATGTACTTATTATGGGTCATCATAATTCTGATATAGACTGTATAGGAACAGGTATAGGTCTTTGGAGCAGTATCACAAAGGATATGAAAAAGCTAGCCAGAATAGTAGTAAAAAAGGAGCATACTGTTTCAGGCTCTTTAATCTCTTTTATGGAAGAGGTTGAAGATGGCAATATGTTTATAAGTCCAAAAGAGGCGTTGCAAACCATTACAGATAAAACACTGCTTATTATTGTAGATACACATTCACCAAGCTTTTTGGAGGATATTTCAGTTTATAATAAAGCAAGCAAGGTTGTTGTTATAGATCACCATAGAATGACAGTAAATCATATTTCAAACGCTCTTGTGTTTTTCCACGAGCCACACGCTTCATCTGCTGCCGAAATGGCTACTGAGCTTATACAGTATATGGGAGATAAGGGGCTGACAAAGCACGAGGCTGCTGCACTGCTTGCAGGTATAACATTAGATACAAAGAATTTTGTACTAAAAACAGGCGTGCGTACCTTTGAGGCTGCTGCATATCTTCGCCGAAAGGGTGCAGACACGGTAAGCGTTAAGAGATTGTTTGCTAATTCTCTTGATAATTATAAGTCTAAGTTTAAGCTTGTATCGGGTGCCGAAATATTCAACCGTTGTGCAATAGCTTGCTCTGATGAAGATTCAGAGGAGGATATGCGAGTTACAGCAGCACAGGCTGCTGATGATTTACTAAGCATAAATAATGTTACAGCATCATTTGTGATGTATAAGCAGGGCAATGGTGTAAATATTTCAGCTCGTTCACTTGGCGATGTAAATGTTCAGATTATAATGGAAAAGCTAGGTGGTGGTGGTCATCATTCGATGGCTGGTGCTCAGCTAAAAAATGTTACAATGGAGCAGGCAAGAGCAATGCTACTTGAAATAATCGAGAACACCGATATAGAAAGTAATACAAAGGAAGATGATTCAGAAAATGAGTTGTCTGATAATGAGTATAATTCTACTGACGAATCAGTAGAGGAAAATAAAAATGATAAAATTATTTGAAAGGATTGAAAATAAATGAAGGTTATATTATTACAGGACGTAAAGGGTACAGGTAAAAAGGGTGAGTTGGTAGAGGTTTCTGACGGTTACGCAAGAAACTTTCTATTACCTAAAAAGGTAGCAAAAAAGGCTACTGCTCAGGCTATGAGTGAGCTTAAGAACGCAGAGGAATCAAAGGCTTTTAAAATCGAGGAGGATAAGAAGGCTGCTAATGCTGCAAAGGCTGTTATAGAGGAAAAATCTCTTAACATAAAGGCTAAAGCAGGTCAGGGTGGCAGACTTTTTGGTTCAGTTACAGCAAAGGAAATTGCAGCAGAGCTTAAAAAGCAGTTCAGCTTAAATGTAGATAAAAGAAAAATTTCACTAGATACAGATATTAAAGCATTCGGCACCTACAATGCAGACGTAAAGCTTTACACAGGCATAGTAGCTAAGCTAAAGGTTGTAGTTACAGAGGCTGAATAAAATAAAATTTATACGAATTTAAATTTGCACAATGCTCATTAGTGAGTTATTGTGCAAATTATATTTATGAATAGAGGTGTGAATATATGGCAGACGGTTTTGAGCTTTTTGACGGAATAAAATTACCATATGATTTAAAGGCCGAGCAGGCTGTTTTGGGTGCTATTTTAATTGATAAGGACTGTCTTGATAATATCGTTGAACTTATTCCCGACAAGGATTATTTTTACATATCAAATCATAAGATTATATATGCTTGTATGCTTAGCCTTTATAACAGAGGTGCAGCAGTTGACGCTGTAACTGTTCTTAATGAGCTGAAAAAAGAGCCAGCCTTTGACCAGACAGAGGGACGAACCTACTTTATAGAGCTTGCCAATGTCACGCCTTTTACTACAAATGTAAAGGATTACGCCAGAATAGTAAAAGAAAATTACGAAACCCGTTCTTTAATCGTTGCTGCAAAAAACATTATAGAAGAGGCTTCTGAGGGTACAAGCACATCAACCCAGCTTTTAGATTCTGCCGAGCAGAAAATCTATGATATTCGTAAGGGTGCAGATGTAAAAAGCCTTGAGCATATCGAAAGTGTCATTTACCAGACATTGTCAAGATTAGACTCGCTTAACTCTCCAGATAACGATAAATCAAAGCCAATACCGTCAGGTATATCGGATCTCGATAGAGTTATAACAGGCTTGAACCGTTCAGACCTTATTCTTCTTGCTGCACGACCGGGTATGGGTAAAACCTCATTCGCTCTTAACATTGCGAGATATGTAGCCTCTAAGGCTAAGCTGAGAGTTGCATTCTTTTCACTTGAAATGACAAAGGAACAGCTAGTATCACGTTTGCTTTCTACTGAGGGCTTGATAGAGGGTACAAAGCTTCGTTCAGGTAAGCTTAACAATGATGAATGGGCAAGACTAATGGAAGCAGCAGAAATTCTAAGTAAAGCAAATATGTACCTTGACGAAACAACTATGCTTACAGTGCCTGCAATGAAAGCAAAGCTAAGAAGACTTAAGGATGTTGATTTAGTGGTTATCGACTATCTTCAGCTTATGGGCAGTACATTGCGTACAGAAAATCTTGTACAGGTAGTAGGTGAAAATACCCGTGCTTTAAAAAGTATGGCTAAAGAATTGAATGTTCCTATTATACTTCTTTCACAGCTCTCTCGTGCAAGTGAGCAAAGAGCCGAGCACCGTCCAATGCTTTCAGACCTTAGAGATTCAGGTTCTATCGAGCAGGACGCAGATATAGTTCTTTTCTTATACCGTGAAGGCTATTACAGCGACAAAGATGGTAAAAATGATGAAGAGTCAGATATGAACAGTGGCGAATGTATAGTTGCTAAAAACAGACACGGTGAAACTAACACTGTAAAGCTACATTGGCAGGGTCAGTTTATGCGTTTTACCTCACAGGAGGATAGAAGTGAGTAATAATATAAGAGACATCATATACAATACAGCTGTAAACGGTGGTATGATTAGCCAAGAGGATACAATAGTAGTAGGTGTTTCGGGAGGAGCAGATTCGATGTGTCTGCTCCACTTTCTTCTGTCTGTTAGAAATGAGCTTAATCTCAATATTATTGTGGCTCATATAAATCATAATCTAAGAGGAAAAGAAGCGTTGCGTGACCAAAGCTTTGTAGAAAGTACCTGTAAGGCTCTGAATGTGGAATGTAGAGTATTAAGTGCAGATATAAATAAAATATCAGCTGAAACAGGTAAGAGCAGTGAGGAATGTGGCAGAAAAATAAGATACGAATTTTTCAACAGCCTTGCTGAAAAAAATGGAAAAATCGCAACAGCACACACACTGTCTGATAATGCAGAAACTATACTTTTTAATATAGCTAGAGGCACAGGCTTAAAGGGAATAACGGGTATACCACGCACCAGAGAAAACATTATACGCCCTATTATTGATATTACCAGACAGCAGGTAGAAGAATATTGCAGAGAGAATAACATAGAGTATGTAACCGACTCTACAAACCTTACAAACGATTACAGCAGAAATAAAATAAGAAATATAGTTATACCTGTATTACAGGATATTAACCCAGCCTTTGAGCACACAATATCAAGGCTCTCTACAATAGCAGATCAGCATTTAACAGCGATTTCAGCCCTTGCACAGTCCTTGCTTGATAATTCACAGGTAAAAAATGGATATTCCTGTAAAGTGCTTTCAACGGCTGACGATACTGTATTAAAGCAGGCTGTTATATTACTGTTACAAGGCTATGGCTGTAACTCCTACGAAGAAAAGCATATCAAGCTTATTCACAATATAATTATTAATAGTCAGGGTGCTGTACAGCTTCCAAATAATTATACAGCTACAGCAAGTCAAGGTATATTAAGAATACATAAAAACACAAGCAAGCAAAGCACAGAAAAAGAGTGTGAATTATTTAAAAGTAAGACCTTTTTTGTCATAAACAACAAAAAAATCACGGTACAAATAATATCAAAACAGGAATTTGACGAAAATGCTAAAGTTCACAATTTATTAGTAAAAAATTCCTTAGATTATGATATAATATCCTTTGATACATTAATTCGCACACGACAGCCTAAGGATGTATTTAAACAGCAGGGCAGAGGTGTAACAAAAACCCTTAAGAAATTGTTTATCGAAGCAAAAATTCCTTCTGAAATAAGAGATACTTTGCCTGTAATTGCAATAGAAAACAGGGTTTTGTGGGTTAGTGGCTTTGGTGCTTCACAGGAATGTGCTGTTACTGAAAACACAAAAAATGTTGCGGTTATAAATGTTGAGTAGCATTGCACTAAAAAAATAAAAATTAATAGCTTGGGGGATAATTATGGACGAGTACGCAGAGATAAACGACTTTAAAGAAATACTCTTTACAAAAGACCAGATAAAGGCTATGACTAAAAGCTTAGGTGAGAGAATTACAAATGATTTTAAAGGTAAAAATATACTTATGCTTGGATTGCTAAAGGGTAGCTTTATTTTTATGGCCGACCTTGTAAGAGAGGTTAAGCTACCTTGCGAAATTGATTTTATGTCAGTTTCTAGCTATGGCAACGGCACAGAATCTCTTGGCAGAGTTCAGATTTTAAAGGATATTTCAGAGCCTGTTTTAGGTAAAGATGTTATTATTGTTGAGGATATTATCGACAGTGGAGTAACACTTAGCTTTATAGTAAACCATCTTAAAAATAAGGGTGCAAACAGTGTTACATTATGCACACTTATAAACAAGCCTGAAAGAAGAAAGAAGGATGTAAAGGTAGAATATATAGGTGCTGATATTCCAAATGAATTTATAGCAGGCTATGGATTAGATTACGCAGAAAGATATCGTAATCTACCTTTTATTGGTGTTCTTAAAGAAGAAGTTTATTCATAAGCTTCTGAAATATATTTGTATGTCAGCTAATAATATATTAAGGATTAAGGAGTGAAAAAGGTTGAATAAAAACGACAAAAAAACCAATAACAAAAACGATAAAAAGCCTGACAATAAAAACGACAAGAAAAAAGATAACAACCAAAAAGATAACAAGTCAAGTTTTGGTAAATTTTTAGCTATGTTTGGTGTAGCTGCACTATCTATTCTTTTAGTTTTGCTTATGTTTGGCTCTCAACCAACTGAAAAATATCTCTATTCAGATATTATTGGATATTTTGAGCGTTTAGAGGTAAAGGCGTTTAGTCTTGATTTTGGTACAGGTAAATTAAAAATTCAGCTTAGAGCTGACGCTAAGGAACAAAATAACTATGTAGAGCAGGAGTCTGATTCGGGCCTGCTTGGTACAGCAACAGATAAAAAAGGATCAGATGAAAAGGCAACTGAAAAGCCAAAGGAAGGTCCATTTGATAAGCTTATCAATGGCGATACCCAAAAACCAACCGAGCCTAAATACGAGGGCTTAGATAATCTTACAAAAGATGGCGATAAAACTAATGGTAAAATTATTACCTATATAGTGCCAGATGTAACTGTATTCTGGAAGACAGTTACAGGCGATTTAGGTAGCAGTAAGGGTACAAATTACCTTGAGGCGTATAACGAAAAGTATCCAGATGCTCCTATGCTGTACACTTACAACAAGGCTTCTGACAATGGTTGGCTGATGGAGCTAGTGCCAATGCTAATTATGATTGTTGTATTGGTTGCAGTATGGTTGTTTATTATGAAGAAGATGACAGGTGGTATGGGTGACCCAACAAAAACACTTGGCTTCGGTAAGGCTAAAATTAAAAATCTTAACGATGAAAAGAGAAAAACAACCTTTGACGATGTAGCAGGTGCTGACGAAGAAAAGGAAGATTTAGAAGAGATCGTTCTTTTCCTTAAGGATAGCAGTAAATTCAGTGCATTAGGTGCAAGAATTCCTAAGGGTGTACTACTTGTAGGCCCTCCTGGTACAGGTAAAACATTGCTTGCAAGAGCAGTTGCTGGTGAGGCTGGTGTACCATTCTTCTCAATTTCTGGTTCAGACTTTGTAGAAATGTTTGTTGGTGTTGGTGCCTCAAGAGTACGTGATTTGTTTGACCAGGCTAAGAAAAATAGTCCTTGTATTATATTTATAGACGAAATCGACGCAGTAGGTCGTCAGCGTGGTGCTGGTGTTGGTGGTGGTAATGATGAGCGTGAGCAAACACTTAACCAGCTACTTGTTGAGATGGATGGCTTTGGAATTAATGAAGGCATTATTATGATTGCTGCAACAAACCGTCCAGATGTACTGGATCCAGCACTATTACGTCCAGGTAGATTTGACAGACAGGTCGTTGTAAATTATCCTGACATCAAGGGCAGAGAGCAGATTCTAAAGGTACACGCTAAGGATAAGCCACTTGCTCCTGATGTAAAGCTTGATGTAATAGCAGGAACAACAGCAGGCTTTACAGGTGCAGACCTTGAAAATCTACTGAACGAGGCTGCATTGCTTGCAGCAAGAAAAGACCTTAAGGCGATTACTATGGCTGAAATTCAGGATGCAATGATGAAGGTTGTAGTTGGTTCAGAGAAAAAATCTAAGGTTATGTCTGAAAAAGAAAAGAAGCTTACAGCTTATCACGAGGCTGGTCATGCTATTGCATTCTACGCCTGCCCAACACAAGACCCTGTTCATGAAATTTCAATCATACCAAGAGGTATGGCTGGTGGTTATACAATGCCACAGCCTTCTGAGGATAGAAGCTACAAATCAAAGCGTTCAATGGAAGAAGATATTGTTGTATGCTTAGGTGGTAGAGTAGCCGAAGCTCTTATTCTTGATGATATTTCAACAGGTGCTTCAAACGACATCGAAAAGGCTACCGAAACTGCTCGTGCTATGGTAACAAGATATGGTATGAGTGAGGTAGTTGGTCCAATTAACTACGCAGGTGGTCAAGAGGTATTTATCGGAAGAGATATGGGGCATGCAAAGGATTTCTCAGATGCTACATCAGCAGAAATTGATAAGGAAGTACACCGTATCATTACTGAGGCATATGATAGAACAAAGGATATTCTTACTGAGTATATGCCACAGCTTCATACCGTTGCAGAGCACCTTATGAAGTTTGAAAAGATGAATGGTGATACCTTTGAAAGCATTATGAATGGCACCTATGTTGAGCCAATTGACGAGCCAGAAGAAATCAGTGAGGATATATCTGAAAATACAGATAACGAAGCTAAAAGCACAACAGACGTTGATTAAAATTAAATGATGTTTTTCTAAACAGTTCAACGAGATAAACTATTTAGAAGTTAGCAAAAGCAGATCGTGGCAAGCGATCTGCTTTTTTGCAGTGGTTATACTCTCAACGCATAAGCTTTCTAAAACTATACTCTGTTGAAAGCTTTGTCGGCGTAATTAGCTTATCGCTTTGTCTTTATCCTTACAAGTGATAGCGTGTCTATGTCGTCGTTCTTATTCTGAGCAAATTTTGTTCAACAAACTATTTTTATTGATTAAACAGTTATTAGGTGCTATCTTGGTAACTCAAAGCAACTGTCTATTTACGAGAAATCTCTTTACAAAAACGCTCGAAACACATAAGCTATTAAGTCGTTTTTATGTTCTCGGATACTACATAGTATAAATAACAAAAGAATAATTTGAAATAAAAATTACATTACAGTTATAATTAAAGCTATTTTTTTAATAATAGATTATAAGGGGCTGATGTAATGAAAAAAATTATTTTAGAAATAGCTGTAACGCTTGTTATTGTCTTTGGTGTTTTTTTAGGTGGTAGCTTAGTTAAAAATAGTGTACAGGCTGTTGATGTATACAAAGTAACAACAGGAAGGGTAGAGGATACTGTAATATGCTCAGGAAAAATAGAATATAAAGAATCCTGTACCATAAATCCAACAACATCGGGTATAATTACAGATGTAGCAGTCAAAAAGGGAGATATTGTAAAAAAAGGTGATGTAGTGTTTTCTATGATTACAGATTTAAATACAGAAAGTATCTCGCAGTTAAATTCTTCGCTTAGTCAAGTGGTGGATAATAAAACTATAACTGTAAAAACACCTGTGTCGGGCACAATTTTAAGTGTAAATATATCGGCAGACGATACAGTTGCGAGGCTTTCAGACGCAATTGTAATTGTAAATAGTCAGGATTTGTCAGTTAAGCTTCCTGTAAGCGAAAGCAAAATATCAAATTTAAGGGTTGGTCAGCCTGTAGCTATTACAGGTAGTGCGTTTGAGGGTATTTCTTATAAGGGAGTAATATCAGAAATTGATAACGTAGCACAGCAGGTTGTAACTACTACAGGCAAAGAAACTGCAGTTGATGTAATAGTAGATATATTAAATCCAGATAATAAAATAAAGCAGGGCTACTCTGCAAAATGCACCATAACCACTAACACAAAAGATAAGAGCTGTGTTTTACCATATAACACAATAGAAATGACAGATGAAAACAAGGGCACAGTATACCTCTATCAAAATGGTAGAGTTACTAAAAGAACTGTTAATGTAGGTAACGAGTATAAAGAAGGTATTGAGGTTTTATCTGGTGTAAAAGAAAATGATTATGTTATTACAATATCCGAGAATATTAATTTATCAGATTCAGTAAAAATTAATAAGCTGGTGGAAAATAGCGATGTTTGAAGAAATTATAATTTATCCTGTAAAAAATCTGCTTCGTAAAAAAGGAAGAAGTATTCTTACAATTTTAGGTGTTGCTATTGGAGTGTGTTCTGTTATAATTATAAGTAGTATAGGTTCATTTGGCACAGTTGCAGTCAATAATGAATTAGATAGCCTTGGAATGGGTGGTTTAACTATAGCAACTAACAGCAATAATATTTCATTATCTGAAAACGAGCTTAAAGCTGTGCGAAAAACATCAGGAGTTTTATGTGCAACTCCAGTATATATGGAATCTGCCGAGGCTCTTTCGTCATTTGATAAAAGAGAAAAGTCAGTAGTATGGGGAATAGATGATAACGCAAAGGAAATTGTATCTCTTAAATTACTATATGGTAGAGAAATAAACAAATCCGACCTTTCTGAAAATTTACCCGTTTGTATGGTAGACCAATCCTTTGCACAGGCTATGTTTACTAAGGATAATGCTGTTGGTCACAAAATTTCTTTAGTGATAAAGGGGAATACAGAAACCTTTAACATAATCGGTGTTATAAAAACAGGTAGTGGTTTACTTCAATCGGCTATGGGTAATTATGTACCTAACTTTGTCTATATTCCATATACCACTATGCAAACTATAACAGGTGCAACAAATTATTCTCAGATTATTACTAAAGCAAGCTCAGAGCATAATTTGCAGTCACTTGCAAACAAGCTTGAAAGCACTCTCACAATTTTAAACGGTGCAGATTCTGACAGCTATACTATAACCAATCTTGCAAAGCAGAAGGAGTCGCTTACAAATATTTTAAGTATAGTTACAAGTATATTGTCAGCTGTAGGTGCAGTTTCTTTGATAGTAGCAGGGTTAAGTATAATGACAGTTATGCTTGTTTCGGTAGGAGAAAGAAAAAGAGAAATCGGCATAAAAAAGGCAATAGGTGCCACAGAATTTATAATTGTACGTGAATTTCTCTGCGAGGCTTTAATGCTTTCGATTATAGGCTGTGTGATAGGTGTTATTATATCGTTTGCTTTGGTAATATTCAGTAGTGAAATTTTAAATTTATCTATAGCAATAGATTTAAAAACAGTATCTGTAACCTGTTCAGTTTCTTTAATAATGGGTGCTGTTTTTGGTGCTTATCCGGCATTTCTCGCTTCAAAGCAAAATCCGGCAGAGGCACTAAGGTCGTTATAAAATGAGGTTTAATTATGAGTTCCTTTTGTAATCCTAATCTTCCAACATCTGCTGTTACAGATGTGGTTATTTCGGGTGAATATAGCTATATTAAAAGTGAATTAAATAAGCTTGGCGTGTCAACAATTACAACACAGCCAAGCCTTTGTTTGCCATTTTACGAGCGTTACCACCCTGATATGCAATTTTCGTATTATAAAAAAGGTAACGCAGTAATCAATCAAAATACACCTATACTTGCAGATAAGCTTGCAGGTATAGGTGTAAAGCTTAATTATACATATTCTTCTAACCTACGCGAATACCCATATACTATATATTACAATCATATAGTTATGGATGATTTTCTTATATGCAACGTAAAATATACTGATAAATATGTATATAATTATTGCTGTTTAAATGATTTTAAAATAATCAATGCTAAGCAAGGGTATACAAAATGCTCAACTGCTATTGTAAGCAATAATGCGATTATAACAGCAGATATGGGTATTTATAGTAGCTGTAAAAATCATTTTGATGTATTAAAAATAGATTCGGGCTTTATAAGCCTGTATGGCTATGATTATGGCTTTATCGGTGGCTGTTGTGGTAAGCTGGATAAGGATATTCTGGCATTTACAGGAAAAGTAAGTGATCATAAAAACTATAACGATATAAAAGCATTTTTAAATAATCATAGTATAAACATATTGGAGCTTTCAAATAAACCACTTGTAGATATTGGAAGCATAATTCCAATAAAGCAAAAGGAATAATTAAAAGAGAAAATTCGAAGCAAGTAACAAGATATGTAATTTGCGACAAAAAAATTATGAAATTACATTGAAATCTTAAACATTTACTTTACTTTATTTGCTGGATATAGTATTATTAATAGAGGTAATATATTACACCTTAAGTATCTATACCAAGAAAGGAATTTTTATTATGGAACCAAAATATAAAAGAATACTTTTAAAATTAAGTGGTGAGGCTTTAGCTGGTAATGAAAAGCATGGTATTGATTTTGACACAGTGCTTTCTTTCTGCAAACCAATAAAAAAGCTTGTTGATATGGGCGTTGAGGTTGCTATTGTTGTAGGTGGTGGTAACTTCTGGAGAGGCCGTTCAAGTGGTAAAATGGATAGAACAAGAGCAGACCATATGGGTATGCTAGCTACTGTAATTAATGCTTTAGGTGTGGCAGATGCTCTTGAACAGCTTGATGTTGATGTTCGTGTTCAGACAGGTATCAGTATGCAGCAGGTTGCTGAGCCTTATATAAGAAATAAAGCTGTAAGACATCTTGAAAAGGGTAGAGTTGTAGTATTTGGTTGTGGTACAGGTAACCCATTCTTCTCAACAGATACAGCTGCAGCTCTTCGTGCAGCAGAAATTGACGCTGATATTATAATGAAAGCGACAATGGTAGATGGTGTATATGACAGCGATCCTAAGCTTAACAAGGATGCAACTAAGTTTGACGAAATTGCTTATCTTGATATTCTTAACAAGGGTTTGAATGTAATGGATACTACAGCAGCTACTCTATGCTTTGATAATAGTATTCCTATTCTTGTATTTAGCATTGATAACCCTGATAATATTGTTTCAGCTGTATGTGGCGAAAAGGTTGGAACAATAGTAAAATAATTAAAGGAGAATAAATTTTATGAAAACTGTATTAAAAAAAGCTGAAGAGCGTATGAATAGAAGAATTGACCATCTTAACACCGAGTTTGCTGCTATCAGAGCAGGCAGAGCAAACCCAGCTGTACTGGATAAGGTAGTAGTTGACTACTATGGTGCACCTACTCCTGTAAATCAGCTTGCAGCTGTTTCTGTAACAGAGGCAAGAACACTTATGATTCAGCCATGGGACGCTTCTGTACTTACTCCTATCGAGCGTGCTATTCAGATGTCAGACATTGGCATTAACCCACAGAATGACGGTAAATCCTTAAGAATGGTATTCCCACCTCTAACAGAGGAGAGAAGAAAAGACCTTGCGAAGGATATTAAGGAGCTTGCAGAGGAAACTAAGGTTGGTGTAAGAAATGTAAGAAGAGATACCGTTGATAAGTTTAAGACAATGAAGAAAAACGGTGAAATTACAGAGGACGATCTAAAGCAGGCTGAAAAGAAAACTCAGGAGCTTACAGATAAGTTTGTAAAGGATATTGATGTACTTACTGAGAAAAAGCAGAAGGAAATTATGTCAATCTAAATAAGGCTTGGGGAGTTAAATATGCTTTCTTTTTTCAAGAATAAACAAAAAAATCCAGACAATCAAATAACATTAGAGGATATTCAGCTACCCGAACATATTGGTATAATAATGGACGGCAACGGAAGATGGGCAAAGCAGAGGAATTTACCACGTAGTGCAGGCCACACAGCCGGTGCCAAAAATTTTAGAACCATAACAAAATATTGCAGTAATATCGGCATTAAATATCTTACAGTGTACGCCTTTTCAACAGAAAACTGGAAACGTCCTGAGGATGAGGTTAATGCACTGATGAAGCTGTTTAAATCATATCTTGAGGAAGCTATAAGCGACTTTAAGGATGAGAATATTGTTGTAAGATTTATAGGAGATAAATCTGCTTTTTCTCCTGAATTACAACAGCTTATAGAGGAAAACGAAAAAATGTCTGCTAACCGTACAGGAATGGTACTTAATATCGCTATGAATTACGGTAGCAGAGATGAAATAATCAGAGCTGTAAAGAATATTGCACAGCAGGTAAAGTCTGGTAGCATAAATGTAGATGATATAACATCAGATGTAATTAGCAATAACCTTTACACAGCCGGTCAGCCAGATCCAGACCTTGTAATAAGACCAAGTGGTGAATATAGAATTTCAAATTTCTTATTGTGGCAATCGGCATATACAGAGTATGTTATTATGGACGTACTTTGGCCTGATTTTACAGAGGAAATGCTTGATAAGGCACTTATAGAATATGCTAAAAGAAACAGACGCTTTGGTGGTGTTTGATATGCTTGAAAGGTTAGGTGTGGTTTAATGAAAACTAGAATAATTTCTGCTGTAATAGGTATTCCGTTAATACTTTTAGCGTTTTTCTTAAATGGTTATTTTCCACTTTGTATTAACATAATTTGTGCTTTAGCATCTCTGGTTTGTGCAGTTGAGCTATTAAATGCTAAATCTCTTATAAAGGATTACATTATATCTGTACCTTGTATGTTGTTTTCAGCATTAATGCCAATGCTTGTTGTAACAGAGCTATGGCAATGGCTAATATATCTGTTTGTTTTCTATCTGGTTTCTCTGCTTATCATTAAAAATCAAAAATATAGCTTTAATGATGTTGCATATCTTATTACAGCAATAGGCTTATCAACAGCTGGCTTTGCTACCTTAGCAGCTACAAGATTGATAGAAGCAACACCAGGCTATTGTTTCCTTATTGTATTATGTATTGCAACAGCTTGGTTAGCAGACGCTGGTGCATATTTTGTAGGCAGTGCCTGTGGTAAGCATAAGCTTTGCCCAAATGTAAGCCCTAAAAAGACAGTTGAGGGTGCAATAGGTGGAGTAATTATAGGTACATTAGGTGCTATTGCTGTAGCTTGGGTATATGATTCCTTTATTTTTCCAGCTACCTGGACACATGGATTCGGACATTGTGGAGTTTTTGTTGATTTTAAAGGTGTTATAGTTATTGGCGTGCTAGCTACTATCACATCAATGGTTGGTGACCTTACATTCTCACTTATTAAGCGAAGCTGTAATGTGAAGGATTATGGAAATATAATTCCAGGTCACGGTGGAATATTAGACAGATGTGACAGCATTATTATGACAGCACCATTACTATTCTTATTTGCTCAAAATTGGCCACTAACAATGGTTTGTAATTAATATTAATTAACAGGGGGTTCGTACGAATCCCTTTGTTGTATTTTTAACGGTTGTGTTTTAAAATTACACTTCATTAATGAGGTGTTTGGTCAATAAGAAATAATATTGAGTATATGAAGCTTTTTATGGAATTTGAGTCTGATGATATGCCTATGGTGTATTTTTATGAAGTTGACTTAAATGATAATCGCTTTATGCTCCGACAAATCGAGGTTTTTGCAGATAGAACGGTAAAAGTAGATAATGCTCCCTGTCTTGAGGTTATAGAAGCATGTCCTATTCCAACAGCAGATGAATTTAATGCAAAAGTTTATGGAGAAGGCTTTTATGCAACTGTTATTTCCAAAAAGGAATTCGACGAAATCTGGAAAAGCCATAGTTATAGTGGTAGTTTGACAGCTACATAAATTTCGATGATTATTTTCAAATAATTAAAGAGGAAAGCTTATGGCAGAAAAATTATTTGACTTAGTATTGGGTGAAAATGGTTTTATTGTTTTACTTCGTTGTAACAATGAATTTGACGAGGGAAAATATTGTGATATTAAAAATATTCTTTTAATTTTAGTATCAGAATGGCAACAACAAGAAGCTATTCCGAAAAAGGCTATGCTGGCAATTTCTGAATTAATAGAGTGCTTAGTTAGAGGGAATAGTTTTTTAGATGAAGATGAAGCAATAAGGGTAGAAGATGCTAGTATTGAAATAAGAGATATTATAAATAATCTGTATGAAAATTTGTAACTTATCTTAATAAAGTGTTTATGAAAGTTAAACATATATTTTTATGTATAATCAATCATATAAAAGAAGGTATCAAAAATGACTGAAAATTTATCAATTTTAGGTTCAACAGGTTCTATCGGAACACAAACCTTAGATGTAGCAAGAAGCTTAAATATTCCTGTTTCAGCACTTACAGCGTCTACAAATGTAAAGGCTGTTGAAGAGCAGGTACGAGAATTCAAGCCAAGGCTTGCTGTAATGTTTAACGAAGAGGCTGCTAAGGATTTGAAAACAAGGCTTTCAGATACAAATACAGTAGTAGAATACGGTATGGAGGGCTTAATCCACGCAGCAACTATATCGGAAGCCGATACTGTTTTAACCTCTGTTGTAGGTATGGTAGGCTTAAAGCCAACGCTGGCAGCTATTAACGCAAAGAAAAATATAGCACTGGCAAATAAAGAAACTCTTGTAACAGGTGGTCAGCTTGTAATGCAAGCTGTTAAAGAAAACGGTGTCAATTTATACCCTGTTGATAGTGAGCATTCTGCAATCTTCCAGTGTTTACAGGGAATGAATGATAAAAAGGAATTAAAGAAAATTATCCTTACAGCGTCAGGTGGACCATTTTTCGGCAAGAAAAAATCAGAGCTTGAAAATGTAACTCTTGAGCAGGCATTAAATCATCCAAACTGGAGTATGGGTAAAAAGATTACAATAGACTCATCTACAATGATGAATAAGGGTCTTGAGGTTATTGAGGCAAAATGGCTATTTGATATAGATGTTGATAATATAGATGTAGTAGTGCATAGAGAAAGCATAATACATTCTATGGTAGAGTTTACAGACAACTCTGTAATTGCTCAAATGGGTGTACCAGATATGCGTATACCTATCCAGTATGCAATAACATATCCTCAAAGAGTACCTTCATCAGTAAAGCCATTAAGCCTTACAGATATAGGCACACTTACATTTGCAAAGCCAGACTACGATACCTTTACCTGCTTAAGTCAATGTATAAGAGCAATAAAAGAGGGTCAGCTGTCACCAGTTGCTGCTAACGGTGCTAACGAAATGGCTGTAGAGCTATTTTTGAATAATAAAATTAAATTCCTGCAAATAGGTGAGCTTGTTGAGCAGGCTATTGATAACGTAAGTAAAAGTGAGCTTACCTGTGTTGAGGATATAATAAATGCTGATAAGACAGCAAGAGAATTTGTTTTAAGTAAGGCTTTAGGATAATATAAAATGATAACTGCTTTATTTATAAGAAAGGGTTGATTACTATACAAGTAGCATTATTGATAATAATAGGTATTTTACTTTTTGAGCTGATTATTCTATCACACGAATTCGGTCATTTTATATGTGCAAAAAAATCTAATGTTCTTGTGCACGAATTTGCACTTGGAATGGGACCAAAGCTTTTTGGCTTTACAAAGGGAGAAACTCTTTACTCATTAAGATTGCTGCCAATAGGTGGTTACTGCAAAATGGAGGGTGAAGACGAAGAAAGTGATAGTCCTCGTGCCTTTGGTAATGCCAAGGTATGGCAAAAAATGCTGATAGTTGTAGCTGGTGCAGTTATGAATGTACTGCTGGGACTTGTACTTATGTGTATATTGGTGGTACAGGAGCCATACTATGCTTCAACTACAATCGAGTCATTCCACGAAAATTCACGATCAGCTACTCAAGGGTTAGAGGTAGGAGATAGACTGGTATCTCTTGACGGATATAAAATAAACACCTCAAGAGATTTTTCCTATTCATTAGGTACAATGAAAACATACTCTCCTAACATAAAGGTAGAAAGAAATGGAGAAATTGTAGACTTAGGTAATGTAACCTTCGATACAACAACCGACTCAACTGGCAGAACCTACATTGCACTTGATTTTTATGTTGTACCAATAGAAAGAAGCTTTACAAGTGTAATTTCTCAAACCTTTCAGCAAACCTATTCAGTCGTAAGAATGATATGGGCAAGTCTTGTAGGCTTGGTTACAGGTCAATTTACAATGAACGATGTTTCTGGCCCGATAGGTGCAGCGTCTGCTATTACAGAGGCAACCTCTATGGGATTAGAGGTAAACTTTGTTGCAGGACTTAATAACCTATTGTTTATGCTTATGGTTATATCTGTAAACCTTGGTATATTCAATATGCTACCTGTACCAGCACTAGACGGTGGAAGATTTTTCTTCCTGATAATAGAAGCAATAAGAAGAAAGCCAATCCCACCTAAATACGAGGGCTTGGTTCATACAATCGGTTTTGTTATATTGATTTTATTTATGATAATTGTATCACTGAACGATATTGTAAGACTATTTAACGGAACAGGCTTTGCAGGATAGTATACTGCAAGCATTAGGAGAAAAAGCTATGAAAGTTACAAAGCAAGTAAAGGTAGGCAATATATTAATTGGTGGTGGAGCACCTATTGCCATACAATCAATGCTTAATATATCTGCACATGATATAGAGAATAGTGTTAATCAGGCAAAAGCACTTGAACAGGCTGGCTGTGAGGTAATAAGAATTGCTGTACCAGATATGGAAGCAGTGAAGCTTGTTTCTGCATTAAAAGAAAATGTAAATATGCCTGTGGTTGCAGATATTCATTTTGATTATAAGCTAGCACTAGAAAGTGTATCAGCTGGTGTTGATAAAATCAGAATTAACCCAGGAAATATAGGTGACATAAGCAGAGTAAAGGCAGTAGTAGATGCTTGTAAGCCAAAGGAAATTCCTATAAGAATAGGTGTAAACTCTGGCTCAGTAGAAAAGGAAATTTTAGCAAAATATGGCTCTCCAACTGCCGAGGCTCTATGCGAAAGTGCTCTTTACCACGCTTCATTGCTCGAAAGATTTGACTATACAAATATAGTACTTTCAATGAAATCATCAAATGTAAAAACAATGGTAGACGCATATAAGCTAGCATCAGAAAAATGTGATTATCCAATGCATTTGGGTGTAACAGAGGCTGGCACTGAAAGAATGGGTATAATTAAATCATCAGCTGGCATAGGAGCCTTGCTGTTACAGGGTATAGGCGACACAATAAGAGTATCTCTTACAGCTGACCCAGTAAAAGAGATTTATGCAGCTAAGGACATCCTAAAGGCTTTAGATATACGCAATGAGGGTGTGCAGTTTGTTTCTTGCCCAACCTGTGGCAGAACAAAAATAGATTTAATTTCTATTGCAACAGAGGTTGAAAATCGCCTTAGAGATTGCAAGAAAAACATAAAGGTTGCTGTTATGGGCTGTGCAGTTAATGGACCAGGAGAAGCAAAGGAAGCAGACATTGGCATAGCTGGTGGTGACGGTGTAGGTCTTATCTTCAAAAAGGGTGAAATTATAAAAAAGGTACCTGAGGATAAGCTTATAGAAGAATTAATTAAGGAAGTTGAGCTTTTATAATGGCTTCATTTAAAGATGTATTTGCCGATTTTTTAGATTTTAGCAAGCTACCTCAGCCATTAGAAAGTGCTGAACTGTTAAAGATAAGATATGAAAAAAAGGTTGGCAGAATTGTAATATACTTAAAATTAAATAATCTTGTAGACAGGCAAGCTATTTTCAGTGTGGAGGACTCTGTAAGAGCCTCTGCACTTTCTCCGTATTCTGTGGCTGTAAAGCCTTGCTTTGATAAAGAGCTTTTCACAACAGATTATTACCCACAGCTTGTGGCACAGCTAAAAAGAGATACACCATCGTTTAATGGCTCGCTTAATGGCTCAAAGGCAACGCTTAATGGCGATATTCTTACAGTAACACTAAGCCATGGTGGAAAAAATATTCTACAAGCAAAGGGCTTTGATAAAGCCCTAGCTAAGCTTATAAACGAAGAATTCAATCTTGAATTCAAGGTTGAGTACGATGGTGTGCTTGAGATTGATGAAAATATACCTGTAAATATTTCAAAGCACGAAACAACCATAGAAAAGGAAATCCGAGAAAATGTAGTAACACAAATTGAAGACTACGAAAGTGCAATGGAAACAGCTGTAAATAAGGCTGTAAAGCAAAAGGCAGAAAAGGTAGACAAAACTATCGAAATACGCAGTGGAAGTTTACTTTATCCACAGCTTGTTACAGGTAGCTATACATCAATTTATGGTACTGTAACAAAAGAAAAGCCAACGCCAATTAAAGACCTTACCGAGGATTTGGGTATGACTCAGATTTGGGGTAAAATCTTTAATATGGAAAATAAAATAACTAAGGATGGCAAGTATTCAATAACAACCTACAGTATTACAGACTATACAAGCTCTATTATTGTAAAGGTGTTTGACTCTGTTAAAAAGGCAGAATGTCTTTCAGGAGTTAAAAAGGGAGATATAATAGTAGTAAAGGGTAAGGTTGAATATGATAACTACACAAAGGATACAATTTTCTCAGCAAAGGGACTTTCAACAGCTACGCTTACAGAGGTAGTAGATAATGCTGAAAAAAAGCGTGTTGAACTGCATTTACATACAAATATGTCGTCGATGGACGGTGTAACAGGTGCAGGAGATTTGGTAAAGCGTGCTAGTCAATGGGGACACAAAGCAATAGCTATTACCGACCACGGTGTAGCACAGGCTTTTCCAGAGGCTATGGGCACAGCAGAAAAAATAAATGGTATAGCCTTTAACGAGAAAAAGCAGAAAAAATTCTACGGCTTTGAGCCTTATGAAGATGGCGAGGAACGTATTGAGGAAAAAATCAAGGTAATCTACGGTACAGAGGCTTACTTTGTAAACGATATGATTTCTGCTGTAAAGGGAACAACTGATAAAGAGCTTACAGATGAATTTATCTGCTTTGACCTTGAAACAACAGGGTTAAGTGCAACAAAGGACAGAATAACAGAGATAGGTGCTGTAAGAGTGAAAAATGGAGAAATACTTGACACCTTTTCAACCTTTGTAAATCCACAAATGCCTATACCTCCAAAGATTACTCAGCTTACAGGTATTTCTGATGATATGGTAGCAGAGGCACCATTTGAAAAAGAGGCAGTAGAAAAATTCTTTGAGTTTTGTGGCGAAAATGCAATTCTTGTTGCACATAACGCACCATTTGATACCTCGTTTATCTACGCAACAGCCGAAAGAAACGATTTGCCATATAGCTATACCTCAGTAGATACCCTTACAATAGCAAAATCTATACTAAAGGATATTAAGGACTATAAGCTTAATACAATTGCAGATTATCTTAGATTAGGTGATTTTAACCATCACCGAGCAACAGATGATGCCTTTATGCTTGCTAAAATATTTATAAGCTTTGTAGACAGACTTAGTACCGATTACAATATAACTAACGTACAGGATATAAACACAAGAATAGTAGGAGCAAATCCTAACAAGCTGAAAGCCTTTCACCAGATTATCCTTGTTAAAAACAGGGTGGGACTAAAAAACCTATACAGGCTTATTTCTATGGGACATATGAAATATTTCTACCGTAACCCAAGAATACCGAAATCAGAGCTTGTAAAATATCGTGAGGGCTTGATTATAGGCAGTGCCTGTGAGGCTGGCGAGCTTTTCAGAGCGATTGTTTCTGGCAGACCTATGAACGAGCTAAGAGAAATTGCTTCGTTCTACGATTATCTTGAAATACAGCCACTAGGCAACAATGCATATATGACCCGTAACGGTACAGCAAAGAACGAAAAAGAGCTACAGGACTTTAACCGAACAGTAATTAAGCTGGGTGAACAGCTAGGAAAGCCTGTTGTTGCTACGGGTGATGTTCATTTTATGGATCCACACGAAAGTGAATACAGAAAAATCCTTATGACATCAAAGGGATTTTCAGACGCAGGAGATCAGGCACCTCTTTATTATAGAACAACAGCAGAAATGCTTAAGGAGTTTGAATATTTAGGTGCTAAAAAAGCATACGAGGTTGTAGTCGAAAATCCAAATAAGATTGCAGATATGGTAGAGCAGGTTCGTCCAATTCCTCCAGGTGTATTCCCACCATTTATTGATGGTGCAGAGGAGGAGCTTATTTCTATTACATGGCAACGAGCAAAGAATAAATATGGCGATCCATTACCAGATATTGTAAAGGAACGCTTGGACAGAGAGCTGGGAGCTATTACAAAGTACGGCTTCTCTGTACTTTATATGACAGCACAGAAGCTGGTTGCAGATAGTGAGGCACACGGATATCTTGTTGGCTCACGAGGCTCTGTTGGTTCGTCGTTTGTTGCTACAATGTCGGGTATCTCAGAGGTTAATCCACTTTGTCCACATTATGTTTGTCCTAATTGTAAAAACAGCGAGTTTTTCACACACGGTGAATATGGCTCTGGCTTTGATTTACCACATAAAAATTGTCCAAAGTGTGGCACACAATATTTACAGGACGGTCACGAAATACCATTTGAAACCTTCCTAGGGTTCGAGGGTGACAAAACCCCTGATATAGATCTTAACTTCAGTGGAGAATATCAGTCAAGCTCACATAGATATACAGAGGAGCTGTTTGGTAAGGATAATGTCTTTAAGGCTGGTACAATAGCCACTGTTGCAGATAAAACTGCATACGGATATGTAAAGAATTATGTTGAAGAAACAGGTGTTATGCTTAATAAAGCAGAAATGGAAAGATTGTCAATAGGCTGTACTGGTGTTAAACGTACAACCGGTCAGCACCCTGGAGGAATGGTTGTTGTACCAAGAGGTATGGAGGTTTATGATTTCTGCCCTGTACAGCGTCCTGCAAATAAACAGGATTCAGACAACATTACAACTCACTTCGATTTCCATTCTATACACGATACAATCTGTAAGCTTGATGAGCTAGGACACGATGTTCCTACAATCTATCACTATTTAGAGCTGTTTACTGGTATACCTGTTATGGATGTTTCAATGAGTGACGAAAAGGTAATATCACTATTTACATCTCCTAAGGAATTAGGTATTAAGCCAGAGGATATAGACTGCGAAACAGGAACCTTTTCACTGCCAGAGGTTGGCACTCCTTTTGTAAGACAAATGCTTATAGAATGTCAGCCAAAAACCTTCTCTGACCTTTTGCAGATTTCTGGTTTGTCGCATGGTACAGATGTATGGATCGGTAATGCAGCTGATCTTATTAAGGATGGAGTATGTACAATTTCAGAGGTTATAGGTACTCGTGATAGTATTATGACCTACCTTATGCATAAGGGCTTGCCACCTAAAATGGCTTTTAAAATAATGGAGATTGTGCGTAAGGGTAACGCAACAAAGCTACTTACAGAGGAGCATATGCAGGCTATGAAGGATAATAATGTACCTCAGTGGTATATTGACTCCTGTATGAAAATCAAGTATATGTTCCCTAAGGCTCACGCTGCTGCATATATGATTGCTACTTTACGACTTGGCTGGTATAAGGTGCATAAGCCTGTTGAGTATTATGCAGCCTATTTTACAGTACGAAGTGATGGCTTTGATGCTATAACAGTGCTTAAAGGTAAAGAGGCAGTAGTTGCAAAAATTAATGCAATAAAGCAAAAGCAATCACAAAATATTGCAACAGCTACCGATAAAACAGAAATGGAAACCCTGCAAATAGTAAACGAAATGCTTGCAAGAAAAATTTCCGTATTACCTATTGACATATATAAATCAGAGGCTAAAATGTTTGTAATAGAGGGTAACCAGATACGCTTACCTTTCTGTTCACTTGCAGGTGTAGGAGAGGCAGCTGCTCTTAGCCTTGCAGAGGGTGGTAAACAGGGAGAATATTTATCTATCGAGGAGTTAAAAGCTCGTACAGGTGTTTCAACAGCTGTTATTGAAACATTAAAGGAATCGGGTGCTTTAAAGGATATTCCTGAAAGTAGTCAGATGTCGTTATTTTAATAATGGAGGATTAAAATGAGTAAGAAAAAATTCAAACAAATAATGCTTCTTATATTATTTGCAGTTGCAGTACTATTTATTGTAAACAATGTTTCTGTTATCTGGAAATGGTTAGGAACCTTTGTAACGGTTGCAATGCCGTTTATTATAGGCTTCTGTATAGCCTATATAATTAATAAGCCTTATGTGTTCTTTTCGGATAAAATGCTTGCTAAAATGGATAATAGTAAAGTAGGCTTTATAAAAAATATGAAGAAGCCACTTTCAATGATTTTAGCCTATGTATTGGTTTTGGGAATAGTAACATTTTTAATCGGTATAATTATCCCACAGCTAGTAGAAAGCTTTGATACACTGGTTAAAAACTTTAGTGGCTATGCAGAATCATTCAAAGAATGGATAGTATCTGTAGCTAAGGAATATTTCAATATGGAAATCAAGGATGATAATGACCTGTTCAATATGGTAAATGATTTAGTTGCTATGATTACAGGTGGTGAAATCCTTGAATATGTAACTGACTTTGCTTCAAACTTTGCAAATAAGCTACCAACTCTATTTAATACAGCTGTTAAGTTTACATCAACTCTATATAATGTTATAATAGGTATTATTATATCTGTTTACTTCCTTAGCTGTAAAGAAAAGCTTATATATCAGTGCAAGAAGTTTACAGTTGCTTACTTCCCAGAAAAGGCATTGCCAAAAACCTTTGAGGTTGCAGAGCTAACAGATAAAATATTTGGTAAATATGTTTATGGAAGAATTATAGGCTCAATGATTATTGCTATGATTTGCTTTATTGGTATGAGTATTTTAAGATTTGATTACCCATTACTGATAAGTGTTGTTATAGGTATAACAAACATTATACCTGTATTCGGTCCTTTTATCGGAATAATTCCAAGTATACTTATACTATTATTTATTAATCCAATTGAAGCAGTATGGTTTACAGTATTTATAGTAGTTTTACAGCAGGTTGATGCTAACCTTATTGAACCAAAGGTAATGGGTTCTTCAATAGGTATTTCAGGCTTCTGGGTAATTGCAAGCGTAACAATCGGTGGAGGTCTGTTTGGTGTACTTGGTATGTTTATAGCTGTACCAGTATTCTCGGTATTCTATATTTTGATTTCTCGTTCTGTAAACGATAAATTAAAAGAGAAAAATTATTTGCAACAGCTTGCAGATTTCCCAGAAGATATTGCAAATGATGACGAAAAACAGAAAACAGGAATTAAAGACCTTAAGCTTTACAAGACTATTAAGGAAAATGTTACCGAAAAGGTAAGTAGTATAAATAAGCAAAATAAAAAATAATCAATCGCAGTATAGGGAAGAAGGTGATATAAATATTACTTTCTTCCTTATTGTGGTTGACAAGAAGATTTTACTGTGCTATTATAGTAGCACGCTAAAGCGAAAAAGGAGATATAAACAAAATGAAAAAGTATAACAAACTAACTCCCGAGGGTACCAGAGATTTACTTTTTGAGGAATCAACAGCGATAAACAAGGTTAGTAATATAATAGATGAGGTTTTTAAAGCAAAGGGATACAATCAGGTAATAACACCTGCACTTGAGTTTTATGATACATTTACATTAAGTGGATTTGGATACCTTTCAGAGGAGATGTTTATTTCTACTGATAAAAAGGGTAGATTGCTTGCAATGCGTCCAGACTCTACTGTGCCAATGGCAAGGGTTGTTTCAACCAGATTGCAGGACGAGGTAGCTCCAATAAGACTTTGCTACAATCAGCCAATCTATCATAATAATAAATCACTTGCAGGCAGAAACAACGAAATGCGTCAGGCTGGTATGGAGCTTATAGGAGCAGGTGGCAAAAGAGCAGATTTAGAGCTTGTTATATCAGCTATTGAGATTCTAAAGAAAATAACACCTGATTTTCGTTTAGAGCTTGGTCACGCAGTATTCCTAAAAGCAATACTAAATAAGCTGGCAATCAACGACGATAAAAAAGAAGAAATCAGAGATTACATAGAGTCTAAAAACTATTCAGCACTTACAACATTGCTGGATGAAATCCCACAGAACGATACAACAAAGGCACTTAAAAAGCTACCAAGATTATTCGGTGGAGAAGAGGTATTCAGTAAGGCTTTACCACTATTTCAGGGTACAGAGGCAGAGTCAGCGTTATTCTACCTTAAGGATTTATACAGAGAGCTATCTAAAATCCTACCAGAGGATAAGCTGATGATTGACCTTGGAATGGTACAGAAAAACGACTATTATAGTGATATGATTTTCTGTGGCTATGTACAGGGCAGTGGTGACGCTGTGCTAACAGGTGGTAGATACGACCATTTACTTAACCAGTTTGACAAATCAAGCTGTGCAGCAGGCTTTGGTGTAAATGTAGACGAGCTTGCAAGAATTTATATGGCTATAAATGGTGCCGATACACCTAAGATTGCCGACATTATGGTGCATGGTGATGATGGCTTTGAGATTGAAGCACTAAAGGTTAAAGAAGAGCTTACAGCACAGGGTAGTGTTTGCGAATACAGTGTATTCCCATCAGAAGACAGTGCAAAATATTATGCTCAGAAAAAGGGTATAAAAAAGCTTTGTGTAGTTAATGCAAATACAAAAACATACGAAATTTAACGGGATTGAGGATATAAAAATTATGAAACCACTTAGAATTGCACTTACAAAGGGCAGACTAGAAAAGGATACAATCAACCTGCTTGAAGAACTAGGCTATGATTGTTCAGCAGTAAGAAATAAGGGCAGACGTCTTATTTTACCAATAGGTAATGGAGAAATTGAAGCAGTGCTTGCAAAGGCTGCTGATGTTATTACATATGTAGAGCATGGTGTATGCGATTTAGGTGTAGTAGGTAAGGATACTATACTTGAAAATGGTACAAAGTTTTTTGAGCTTTTAGACCTTGGCTTTGGCAGATGTAAATTTGCTTTGGCCGGTAAAAAGGGTACAGATTTTTACGCTGGACACAATGTAAAAACAATTGCTACTAAATATCCAAATGTAGCTCGTGCTCATTTTGAGAAAAAGGGTATGGATATACATTGCATTAAAATTGAGGGTAGTGTAGAGCTTGCACCACTGCTAGAGCTTTCTGACGCAATAGTAGATATTGTAGAAACAGGCTCAACACTTAAAGAAAACGGTTTAGAGGTATTTGAGGATATAGTACCAATTTCAGCAAGACTAATCGCAAATACAGCCTCTCTAAAATTCCGTAAGAAGGAAATTGAAGAAATAGTAGATAAAATCTATGGTAAGATAAACGAATAATTATTTAATAAATTAGAGTTTAGGTATTTATATGAATGATAAAGAAGTAGAAATTTGTGTTGAATGTGGCAGTGAATATTTTAAATCAAAATCTAAAATGAAATCACTTTGCCCAGAGTGTGCTCACATATTATATGGATATGAAAATTGTAAGCATAATCTTGAAAACGGAAGATGTATCAACTGTTTTTGGAATGGACAGCAAAGTGAGTACATTAAACACATAAAAGGCTAAATCTAATTTACAAATGAATATAATCAGGAGATTTTTAATATGATTACAAAGGTAATAGCAAACGGCAAAGCCGAGTATGATTTTATATCAGACCTTAAGGCTCGCTGTGATAATAACGATAAGGATGTTACAGCTATTGTGTCAGATATTCTTGCTAATGTTAAGCAGAATGGCGACAAGGCTGTAAATGAATACACATTAAAATTTGATGGCTCAAGTATAGAAAACCCAGAAATTACAAAGGAACAGCTAAAGGAATATGCACAGCTTTGTGACAAAGAGGTTTATTCCTCACTTGAAAAGGCTGCTGAAAATATCCGTGATTTCCACCAGCGTCAGCTACAGCAAAGCTGGCTTACAACTAAGAATAATGGTGTTATCTTAGGTCAGCGTGTAAGAGGTTTAAAAAGAGTTGGTATATATGTACCAGGTGGTACAGCTGCTTATCCATCATCTGTACTTATGAACGCTATCCCAGCTAAAATTGCAGGCTGTGAAGAAATAGTAATGGTTACACCACCATCAAAGGACGGTAAGCCAAACCCAGATATTATGGCAGCTGCTTATATTGCAGGTGTAGACAGAGTATTTCTGATGGGTGGTGCACAGGCTGTTGCAGCACTTGCCTATGGTACAGAAACTGTTCCTAAGGTAGATAAAATAGTAGGTCCTGGTAATATCTTTGTTGCAACAGCTAAAAAGCTACTTTTTGGTACTGTTGATATTGATATGATTGCAGGCCCATCAGAAATTCTTGTAATTGCTGATAAAACAGCCAGAGCAGATTACTTAGCTGCTGACCTTATGTCACAGGCAGAGCACGACAAGCTAGCTTCTTCAATTCTTCTTACAGATGATGAAGCACTAGCAGACGCAGTAATTGACGAGCTTAAAAAGCAGAGTGCAACATTAAGTCGTAAAGAGATTATAGAAAAATCACTTGAAGACTACGGTGTTATTATCGTTTGTCGCAATATTAATGAGGCAGTAGAATTTGCAAATATCCTAGCACCAGAGCACCTTGAGGTTTGTGTTGAAAACCCAATGGAATATATTGGTAAGCTAGATAATGCAGGTTCAGTATTTCTAGGTAATTATTCACCAGAGCCACTAGGAGATTACTTTGCAGGCCCTAACCACGTATTACCAACAAGTGGTACAGCAAAGTTCTTCTCGCCACTTTCAGTAGACAGCTTTATTAAAAAATCAAGCTTTATCTACTATACAAAAGAAGCTCTGCTTGCAGATGCTGATGATATTATCCGTATTGCAAATGCAGAGGGCTTAACAGCACACGCCAATTCAATTATTGTGCGTAAAGAAAACGAAAACAAGGACTGATAATCAGTGTATAAATTAAATAAAAAAATATGTGAGCTTACACCTTATTCACCAATTACAGGTGATTATAGTATAAGACTAGACGCAAACGAATCCTGCTTTAATCTGCCAGATGATATGATACAGCAGATTAAAGAGGCTGTTGCAATGGTTGATTACAACCGTTACCCAGACCCTTATGCTACTGACCTATGCAAGGCTTTTGCAGATTACTACAGCATAAGCCCAGAAAATGTAACAGCATTTAACGGATCTGACGAGCTTATTACTGTGCTTATGTCATCATTCTTTATGTCTGGTGACACAGTTGTTACAGTAGAGCCAGATTTCTCAATGTATCGCTTTTATACCTCAATAGCAGAGCTTAACTGTGTAGTAGCTACCAAAAATGCAGACTTAACAGTTGATATAGATTCTGTTATTGACACAGTAAAGAAAAACAATGCTAAGGGTGTTATTTTCTCGAACCCTTGCAACCCTACATCAAAGGGGATAAGCAGGGAAGATGTAATAAAGCTTATCACATCGGTAGACGCACTTGTAATTCTTGATGAAGCCTATATGGATTTTTGGAATACATCATTGCTTGATGTTGTAAATGATTACGATAATCTGATTATTATGCGTACAGCATCAAAGGCTATTGGTGCAGCTGCTATAAGACTTGGCTTTGCTGTAACAAATAAGGTTAACTCAACAGCTCTAAAAGCAGTAAAATCACCATATAATGTCAACACAGTTACACAAAAAATTGGTGAATTGATATATAATAATAAAGAATTTCTACAAAACAGAAGAAACACTATTGTAACTTTAAGAGAAAGTTTGTATAATGACCTAAAAGAGATTGAAAAGGAAAATCCTGACAAATTATCTTTAGTAAGTGGTTACTCAAACTTTATATTTATAAAAACACCACTAAGCAAAGAGATTTTCGATTTCTTTTTGAGTAAGGGAGTAGCTATACGATTGATGAATGATTATCTTCGTATTACAGCCGGAACAGAGAATGAAAACAAAGCTGTAATAAAGCTACTTAATGAATTTTTTAGTTAAGAGGGTAGCTTCTATGAGAAGTGCAGTTGCAGAAAGAAAAACAAAAGAAACAGAAATATATATTTCACTAAACCTAGACGGTGGCAGTGTCGAAATAGATACAGGTATAGGCTTTTTCGACCATATGCTTACAGCCTTTGCTGTACATGGTGGGCTTGGACTAATAGTAAAGGTAAAGGGCGATTTAGAGGTTGACTGTCACCACACAATAGAGGATACAGGCATTGTATTGGGCAAAGCGTTTAATGAGGCTTTAGGGAATAAGGGTGGCATTCAAAGATATGGCTCTTTTTACATTCCTATGGATGAAGCACTTGCCTTTGCCAGTGTAGACATAAGTGGCAGACCATTTTTAGTTTACAATGCAGAATATCCACAGGCTGTTGTAGGTGCATACGATTGCTGTATGACAGAGGAATTTTTCAGAGCCTTTGCCTTTAACGCAGGAATTACACTACATATAAATAGCGAATATGGCTCAAATAGTCATCATATTATAGAGGCTATTTTTAAAGCAGTTGCACACGCAATGAAGGTTGCAATGACTACAGCAGATACTTCACAGGCACTTTCTACAAAAGGCTCTCTTGATTGATTGTTCGTTTGAAAGGAGCGATTTTTTATTATGATTATTTTACCTGCTATTGATATAAAAGACGGTGAGTGTGTACGCTTACAAAAAGGTGACTACAACACTGTAGAAAAGGTTGCAGAAAATCCATATGATACTGCACAGTGGTTTAAAAACGCTGGTGCAACATGGATGCATATGGTAGACCTTGACGGTGCAAAGGACGGCTCTGTACAGAATAAGGATTTAATTTTAGATGTTGCTAAATCATCAGGCTTAAATGTTGAAGTTGGTGGTGGTATACGCAATATGCAAAGAGTAGAAATGTACCTTAATGGTGGCATTAACAGAGTAATTCTTGGCTCAGCTGCTGTAAAAAATCCTGATTTTGTTAAAGAAGCTGTTAAGGAATATGGTGACAAAATTGCCGTAGGAATTGACGCTATGAATGGTATGGTATGTGCAGAGGGTTGGATAGACCAGTCTGAAATTGAGTATATCGAGCTTGCAAAGCGAATGGAGGATATAGGTGTAAAGTATATAATCTTCACAGATATTTCTAAGGATGGTATGCTATCAGGACCTAATCTTACACAGCTAGATGCTTTACAGCAGGCTGTATCATGCAATATTATTGCCAGTGGTGGTATTTCTTGCTTAAAGGATATTCTTAATGTGTCAGCTCTAAAGCTTTATGGCACAATAACAGGCAGGGCAATATATACAGGAGATTTAGATTTGAAGGCAGCTGTAAAAGCTTCTTCGTTATCTGACGAAATAGTAAACAGGGAGATAGCAAATGGATTTTGATAAGTTTTTTAAAAAGAGCGAGCTGATACCTGCCATTATTCAGGAAAAATCAACAGGCGAGGTTTTAATGCTTGCATATATGAACAAAGAATCAATGCAAAAAACCTTTGAAACAGGCTATACCTGGTTTTATAGTCGCTCAAGACAAGAGCTATGGAACAAGGGTGCTACATCTGGTCATCTTCAAAAGGTTATTGATATTTATGGTGACTGTGATGATGATACTTTATTGATAACAGTTGAGCAAACTGGTGCAGCGTGTCACACAGGTAACCACAGCTGTTTTTATACAAATCTAAAAAGCTTTAATACAGGAGAATAATAAAATGAGTAATGATGTTTTACAAGCTCTTTACCAGACAGTAATTGAGCGTAAAGAAAACCCACAGGAGGGTTCATACACCTGCTATCTATTAGATAAGGGTCTTGATAAAATCCTTAAAAAGGTGGGTGAGGAGTGCAGTGAAACAATTATCGCTGCAAAAAATAACGATAATTCAGAAACTGTTTACGAAATAGCTGACCTTATCTATCATCTTACAGTTATGATGGTAAATCAGGGTATAGAAATGGACACTGTTCTTGCAGAGCTTGACAAAAGAAGTGAAAAAACAGGCAACCTTAAAACCTTCCATCAGGTTGATAAAAATTCATAATAACAACAAAAGCTCTATATCAGTTTAGTGGCTGATATAGAGCTTTTGTATTTGTAATACTTATTTGTTTTAGTTTTCTGGAATAAGAATTCCCTTGATAGGATAATTGTCTACAGCTATATCGTCTAGGCTTTCGGCTTTAAAATCATCCAAGAATCTTTCTTTAAGATTTTGTTTGTAGGCTTCTTCTGTATAAACATCCCTTAAATTGGTCATATCAGTCCATTTACCATCTGTGAAAAGATAGCTTTCACCATTGTTAATGATACTATTTGGAGTTGCGATTTGCTGACGACCTGTAGCGTAAGGAATAAGGTCTGTGTAATGGGTTTTTCCGTTCTCTCCTGTATACTTCATTGTCAAAACAATAGAATACTTTTCGCCGATCTTAAGCTTATGCTTACTGCCAAGGTCAAGTCTGTGATAACCTCCCCATTCATGAGTATTATCACCTTCTTCCAACAAAGTACCCGATTCAGGATTTCCGTCTTCTATATCCTTATAAATTGCATAATGAACCGAAGTGTTTGGCGATAATGTTTGGTATGCAATTTGATAAAGCGATTCGTCCTCTTGTGCGTCAAATACATTTGCCATTTTTGTTTCAGAGTCATACTCTAGGTATCCAAACATACCTGATAGCAACATATCATACTGATCATAGGTTGGATTTTTGCAAATAACAGAGTCTGATTTATCAAATTTAAAGCTTACTGGACATACAATGGTCTGATCATAATAGGAAATATAGAAGTAGCCAGTGCCTTTTTCGCCCCATTTACCCCAGCTATTCTTAGCGATAAAGGCTCCGTCAGCAGGCGGTACAGTTTTCTCAATCAGTTTACCATCCATATTATTCATCGCAAAGTTTTCCTTTGGATAGTTATCATCATATCCAACAATAGTTACTGCATGATTTGCAATTTCATTAAGCTTATATGTTGCCCAATTTCTTTGATTTATATTTTGACTAGCATAGTAAGCCAGAGTAACACCATGCCCCTTTGAAATTTCAGTTTTAATCGCTGTTAAACCAGCTTCGTTAAATTTATATTCTCCATTTTCATCTATTAAAGCAGGTGAAGGTAGGAAAAAGCTATCTCTAAAAAATGCTTTGGATTCAGGATTGCGATATTGTGAGTTTAGTGGAATAGACCAATCATCATCAAGAGAGTCCTGTGATAGAACATCAGTTACTTCGCTATTCTTTCCTTTGTATGAATAAGGATATTCAGAGTTTACACTAACCTTTTCTTCAACAGGTGTAAAGCCTGACGCAAATAAATTAGCACCTGCCATTTGAGGGCAGCCAAAGGAATATGAAGCATTAGAAAACTCACTTTCAGTATCATTGAATTTGTATCCCTCACCAACCTGAGATTGGCGAATTTTGCCTTGTTTTACATCATCTTCTGTTATGCTATGATAAACATACCAACAAATATATTTTTCTGAAAAATCAACAGCGTCATTTACTTCTCCAGCAGGAACACCCAAAGCATTTTCATATAAGTAGGATATTTCAGAAGCACCTGCAATAGCGAATGACCAGCAGTCGCCAAATATTTGTTGCTTTGCAGGTGTAACATAGTTTTTACCGTTATAGTTTCTCAAATCAATGCGAGAGGGTAACCCGTTGGATGATTCTGTTTTTTGCTGTTGTTCTGTTTGAGGTTTGATTTCTTGTTTTGCTTCTGGTTGTGTGTTGCATGCCACAAGCGATGTTGAGAGTATCATCGCCATCAGAATTGCCAATAAAAATTTTCTCATAAGCTCTTCTCCTTTTTGTTTTATCAAATTCTTTATATAATCCTTATTTACATCATATTGTATAATACTATTAATAATTGTATCATAGGTTTTAAAAAACTGCAATTAACTTCTTTAAAGGAGGGTTCTAAATATATTTAAAATATTTTGTATATTATATCTATAAATATTGAATTTTAGCAAAGTTGCATTATACTATTCTTTAACAATATAGAATTTTAATAGACGATACAGACGCATAAAAACAGAATAATTTAAAATAGATTAGTTTTGATATAATAGCTAGTAAAGAGGTAATTATGAATAATGTAAATAAAAAAATTATTGACGCAGTAATTGAAAAAGCAAAGAAAGTATGTCCCGATTCATTGGCACATATAGGAATATATGGTTCAGTTGCTACAGGAGATGAGTGTGAAAAATCAGATTTAGATTCGGAAGAGTAGTTTGATGATATCTTAGAAATATCAAGAAAATCTTCATTGAAGAAATTAAAATTGTATTTAGGAATATAAAAAACTTTTCGATATGTTGTTTTTAGCTTTGGGAAGAAATGGCTTGTTAAGGCTAAAAACAACAAAATAAAGGTGTAGTGTGAGTTATACAAAATGAATATTTTGTATAAGTAAGGGTATAAGTAAAATTCAAGAAATAGCCTAACAATGCGATTTATGAGCAATTTAAGAATTTTTGTTCATAATTTGTTTACAATTCAAAAAGAACCGGTAAGAAATCCTTACCAGTTCCAACAATCAAATATTTTATTTCAAATTCAATAACATTCGCAATTCATAATACATCTGTACAGTATATTCAAGTTTAGTTTTCAATAACATTAATTCTAAAAAATCTAATGCGTCACAATTCGCATATTCTTTCACACGCATATTATTATTCACTTGTATATATTCATTTTCCAAATTATTAATCCTATTCAAAAAGTATTCATATAACTTTATTTTCTCTGTTAATTTCATTATTCATCAGCCTTTATTTAATTTTACCTTTAACAAGTTGCATAAAATTATCATCATAAGCAAACATCGCTTTTCTACAGTAATCATTTGAAAAGTCTTCAATGTAATTTCCATCATAATGACCTATTGCAATTACCTCAGCTTTATTGATACCTCTGGAAGCATAATAAATCTTTGCTCCGTAATCAGTTACACTTTTTAACATATCTTTGGTGATATACTTAGTTATGTACTTAGCACAAGCTTCACTATTACGCACAGGCTCAAAGGTACACCAGCCGAATTTTTTCATATACATAGGACAATTATATATTTCTTCGCCTGCTGTCAACTTGTCACGAATATATTTAGGTATATCATCAGACAATTTGAATAATTCTAAATGTTGCTTTGATATTCCTTTAATCAATGCATGTTCATGCCACGCTCCGTCCTTGTGCTGTTCGGGTATACATAGATACTGGACGTTTTCACCAAATTTTCTGCGAAAATAATTACGCAACCAATGACTAAATTTTTTATGATATTCATTCAAATTATATCTGTCAAATTTTTGTGGGTCTATTGTGAATGTTGCGAAATAGTCCCATTCATTAGAAAAAGCATATTCAAACACCATTCTTTTAGACCGTATTAAACTCTCAATCATTTTCTTATAATCTCCTTTATTTTTTTCTCGCTCCTGCCTTCGTTTTAAATTCTCAAGCATACGCTCAAACGTATCTGAACCCCAAACAGGTTCAACTTTACCAGTCCAAGGGTCTACTTCCATAGTGAAATCATTAGCACGCTTATTTATTTGATAATCTTTGTCAGAAACTTCTGAACCTGGTGTACGTTGAACATTCATAGTTGAAAGACCAATAAAATTATTACCATATTTTTTCACTGTGGTAAGATTGTATGTATATTTAGGAACACTAAAAGCAGGAATACTAAAATCTTTATTTAATAATTTATTTTCTTTTTCTCCAATCTTTGACATTTTGTACACTCACCTAATAGACATTTTATTTTTTGAGCGTTAAGTGTTAGTTAGTCAAGTAGTGAACCGCCACGGCTACCGCCGTGGGCGGTTCTTTTTCTACTTCAATATCTGAACACATAATATTAACACCAATACAACTAATACCAATAAAATAATAGAATATTGATATTTTAAAGTAGTTTCTATGTTTTCAATGGTTGTTTCTTCTGTTGTTTCCTCTGTTGATTCAGTTGGATCAACTTCTGTTCTATCTTCTGTAACTACTTCTGTTGGTTTCTCATCAGTGTTCTTTTCTGTAACTGTTTCTGTAATAACTTCTGTTGGGTCTTCTGATTCATTAGCAGATACAGAAAGAATTGAAACTGAACATATAATCACAAAAGAAATAATTAAACTTATTATTTTTTTCATAAAATCACACCTTTAACAAATTAGGATTATCGAATTTATTACCAATCACTGAACATTCAGAAAGCACTTCATAACTTTCAGCACTCAAGCGATTGGTTACTTGAAAACTTAACGTTTCTTTATCCCATACAACTACACCACAACAATATTGTTCACTATATCCATTTTCAGAATTTAAGCAATCATAAAAAGAAACTATATCACCCTCAAAAATCATTGTACCATAAACATCAGTTAAACCAGTATATTGACAAACTGTATCAGCATACACAGAGAATTTCTTAATATCGGGTTCTTGCTGATATATTATTGCAAAATCGCTACCAAAATTATTTGGGAATATGCCACCATAAACCCAATTACTTTCCATTGGTTCTCCAGCAACATTTTTTAACTTTTCGCCATAACGTCGAGTTTGACCTCTGAATAATATTTCTCGGTTTTGCATTTTATTTCACACCTTTTTATTAAATCTTATTTGCCTACTATCTCTTTTAGATAGAGGAGTAACAGAAGTAGGCAGTTCTCCCCTATTTTTCAATATTTCTTCATCTGATAAATATGCTTCAGATAGATTTTCTTTACCTAGCATATTATCTATTAATTCAGCAGTGTTGTATAAGTTTCTATACAAAGACTTTTGCACATACACAGAAGAATGAATTATTCTAGGCTTGTAAGCTCGGTTACTGGTGTACAAATCGTAATCATCAATATCATATGTATAAGTAGATACTATGCGTGTAAATGGGTGCTTAAAATGGCTATGACACACAGTTACATCAGCAGAAATATCCCTTATTTGCTTATCAAGCAAGTTGTATCGCTGTACGGTTCCGTATATAATCATATTTCTTTTACGACATTGGCAAAGATGTTGAAACAATACTTTAGGTACTGCCTGCTTACCAGAACTGAAATCACGAGAATTAAATATAGTTCCAATTTCGTCAATTAGAACTATGCAATCTCTAGGAGCCTTTATTATATCCTGTGCAGTATTTAAAGGTAATATATTAGTGTGTTCGGGGAAGTTATCTAGCTTTAAATTTGTAAGCACAGACATATTCTTATATTTGCTACAAATTTCATAAGCTATTTTACACATTACATTACTTTTACCTGCTCCAAAACGACCAGTAATTAAATGAATACCCCATCCAAAGAAATCCTTATACATTTTTAAATAGAAGTAAACACATAAATCATAAACTAAATAACAAGTCATTAAGGGCATTTTAAAGAAAGACAATATAAACACCTTAATCATCTTAAAACACTCCCTGTAAGCTCCCTAAGGGCATAAAATAAACCTCTTAGAATAAGCAGAATAAAGACAAGTGCAAATATCATTGCTAACGCAATTAAAAAGCAGTCTTGATGTGTTAATTCTGCAGTATTCTTTATTGCTGAAAGGTCTATTCCAAATTGATAAAGCAGATTAAACAAAGCACCTGCATAATTAAAATAATCCATTTTTTTACACCTCACTTAAAATCCATTGTGAAGCCATAGCCTTAGCTACTCCAACAGGTGTTTTACTTCTCATTTTTGCACACTCTGGAGAATTCCAAGAAATACTTCCAACAGATGTTTTACCTTCATAAATATTATGTGTTCTTAATTCTATTGGTAAAACTTGAGTAGGCTTTAGAGGGCACAAATTTTTCAACCACAAACAAGTCCTTTTACATTCTGTTTCACCCTCAAAATCAAAAGGATTATAAATTTGGTCAGGCTTACGGTATATTCTACTCATTATACCTACTGGATTTTCAATAGCGATTTTATCGCAATTTGAATTTACAAAATTCATAAAGAAATCTATTGCAAAATCCTGTTCAGCTTTTTTCTTTTTCTGATACTCGGTACTACCATAATAAAGCCACCTTTGACCAGAAGAACACAAACGAGTACAAGGTGGATGTGCAATAATCATATCCCACTTATTATTAATATTATGTGGCTTTCCGTCCTGGGTGTTGAACGAGCAAAAGCCATTTAACAAAGGCAAACAATCGCCTAATATATGCCATTCAGGGTGGTTACCAGAACACACCTGTATATCGCAACTATATGCTTCGTGTCCGAGCTTTCGGAATTCTATACAAACTCTCTGGCTTTCTTCACAAGCTACTAATATTTTCATTGTTATACCTCCTCTTTTTGAAGTTTTTCCAGTTCGTCCAGCTTGTCGGAATACTTCTGCATTAGGTTGTCTAATTCGGCTTTATAGCTACTAAAACGCTTACAATCGGCTATAAACATAATTACACCCACTAACGCAGAAATAACTAAAGAAAAGCCTAAAGCAAGCAAAAACAAGTATATAAAACTCATTGTTTATTCTCCTTTCTTTTTATAGTACTTATGAGCTTTGAAGCAAAGAGTTTTAATATATCAAACCACTCAGAAGCAAAATAATTTGCTATCTTAAAACATAAAATAAAAGGAAAAAAACACGCATAATAAATCAACACAAACATTAATATAATCCAATATAAACACTCCTTAAAAAAATAATTTACGTACAGCATAAACAGCCAAGCCTATTAACGAAGTACCAATAAAGACCACTAAAAAATTAAGTCTGTAACCAAAAACATTAAAACTTTTTTGATATAGAGACATAAGTAAATCCATAATTACAGAAAAATCTTTCATATATGCCCCCTTATCGTCCTGCTATACGTAGCACTATAACTATAACCATACTACAACCTATTAATTGCCAAATAAAATTGGGTAAAACCTTAAATGCTCTGGCACAAAAACCAAGAAAGCTATCTGCATATTCCCAAAGGCTATTTTCATCAAATGAAAAATCTTGATTATTAAAACCGTTATATAATGGGTCTTCTGTGGGTGGTTCTACTGCTCCTCCGTGAATGTTTCCGTTGTTATCTGTAAAGCTATCTTCTGGGATGTAGTCCTGTGTATAATCATAATCATCATCACTGTTATTCTTTTGGAAATGTCCACTATTCTCTAAATTCCAGTTAAATTTACAGTAAAAACCATTCATATTATCAGGAAATTCACCTGTGTAGTTAGTCCACATATGCAATGTGTAAGTGTTGCTAAATTCAGAAGTATCAACATTAAGTAAGTTATTCAAAATATTCAATGTTCCATCAGTGATAGGGTTTTCAAAAAAATGACCATCTGAATAATACATATCATCTTCATTAGTAGTAAAATCAATAATTTTAGACATATGCTGTTCTTTGAAATAAATATATATTTTTCTGTTATTTACATTAACGCCATAATCAATGCATTTATTACTATAATAAGTGGATGAAACAGAAGGCATAGAATTAAAATACATCTGAACATATTCAGAACCATTACGATAAATCGTAACCTTATACGGATAATTACCTGAAGTATTAGGATAACCACGATTAAATCCTAAATTCTCTAATTCGTCTTTTGTTGGTGGTCGGCTAAAGTTATCATCAGCTTGTGAAATATCAGAACCAAGTCCGTTACCACTTGCACCAATATCACCAGTATCAGGGTTAATATGACTACAAGTATGTGTTATTCTTTTACCCGAAAAAATAGTTGTATTGTTAGTTAAATTAGAAGAACCAGGCTCTACACTTACGCCAGTATTAATAATTGAATATTCAGATTTTAAACTAAACTTTAAAAAATACTGTTCACCAACCTTTGCGACTGTAAAAAAATCACCAAGAGAAGAATAAGAAGTGCCAGAAGCTGAATTAAAAAATTCAAGTGGTGTATAGCTATCTTTTTCATAATGAACTACTCTGAAATGCTCTTTAAATAAAACATTCAAATCGGGCAAATCCCAACCGTAATTATAATAATCGAATAAGGTATAACCATAATGTTCAACAAAAACATCTGAAACATCAATGTAAAAATCAATAGTTTCTGAATGGTCGTGTACTGATTCGTAATTAAAATCACTATCATAGTAAATTTTTAAATCAGTAAATAAACCTGCTGTTTCATAATTTTCCATATCATTTTTATAAGGCTTATAATTATATTTACCATAAGGACAGTCGTTCGAATTACTATATTTTATTGCAGATTTATTAAAACCCTCGGGAGGAACAATTGGATTTAAATCAATATTTGATATATTAAGATAATCAAGAAATGATTGATAAGGATTTTCAGAATAATAAAAATGAATTATTTTAGAATCGATGTATAAATTTTTATCAGAGGTCACCAAATGAGTATATTTACCCCCAAGAGAAACAGATTTACTCAAAAAAATATCACGAGAATTCTTCCAAATGGTTAGTGAAGCTATATAAGTACTGTTACTAGCACCAGAAATATCATAACATGGATTTCCGCTATTTAAAGTACCTGTTTTAATATTAAACTCGCCATCAGTTACATATAGCGTTAATACTCCAGGATTAACTCCGTCAAAATTAGAACCCAAAATAATACTATTATTAACTACATATCCATTTGTTTTAAAATAATCATTAACATATGTTTCATATCCAGGGAGCTTAGTTACATCACAATCCGCACCAAAAAAAGATTGCCAATTCTCAACATTCCAGCTTTTAATACTGGTACTTGTATCATCTGCTGATGCAGGAAGTATAAACATTGATACAAGTATAATTAATGTACTTAATATGCACATTATTTTTTTTAGCATTGTAATCACCTCATAAATAAAAAAGTGGGTGTAGGGCATTTAACCCTACACCCCATAAAGGAATAATGAAAATGAATGATGTTATCATCTAGCACTACGCTTTAGCTTAGCGAATAGACCAGCGGCAGCACCGACAAGACCTAGACCAAGAAAAGCGGCAAGAACAGCATTACCATTTATAGCAGTAACAGCAGTATTAAGCAGTGTTGATACATCTGCAACGATTGTTTCAACTGTCATAGCTATTGAACCTCCTTCCATAAAGATAACCCCCTTTCGGTTGGTTTTATATTAATTATTAATAATTAACTAAAGCTCGGTAACTTCAAGAAGTTTTCCTTTTTTGTCGAAGTCTAACACATATTTTTGACCAACATTCAGACTATTAAAAATAGCCTCTGGCACATTAACCTGTGAACAACCTTGTCCCTCGTACTGGGTTGAATTGTCATTAGGTGGGTTTTTATGTATACAATTAAGTGTATAAATTTCTACTGCTTTACCCTTATCATCTGTAAAATGCATTTGTTTTTTTCCAATTAATTCAGCTATCATAATTTTAACCTCTACTTTCTAATTTTTCTTTTAATGTTTCTATTTGATAATCAATATCAATTATTTTTAATCTTAGTGCTTCTAAGTGGTTTTCATAATCTTTATAAGATTTATAAAAAGCTCTAATTCCCAAAAAATAAAAAACAAATACTATTGCAAAACCAATAAAATCAACTATTAAAGATACATTCATTATTATCACCACCATTTTATATATAAGTGAGTGGGTGGAAAGCCTTACAAACCGTCGTCTATAGGAATTTTAATGGCTCTTTTTATGTGACTTAAACCACCCATATTAAATTTAAAATTAATCTTCATTATAAGATAAACGTGAAACTAAAAATAAAAACGATACAACTACACCTATTGCTAATAAAATAGTTTCTGGATAATACATAATCATTCTACTATTACCGTCTAAGTTATAATCATTAATTAACGGAAGAAAATAAAGGTTAATTATAAGTTGAACAAAGAAAGCAACAAACGGAATTATAAAAACCTCTGCAATAGCGTTATAAATAAAATAACTAATGCCTTTAATTCCACAACAATTAATCCAGGCTATTAAGTTTACTAAAGATATTAGTATTATCGAAGATAGTAAAACTATATGTAAAATATTCATTTACTAACCCCCACTACTTCTTGCTTTTTGCGTTCTGCAAGCCAGGCTTGATACGTTTCATCTAGTCCTGCTTTGGAAATTATTTCTAAAAGAAACTGAGTCTTTAAATCTTCAATAGAAGCAAGCTCATGGAAATATTCAACCTGTTCTAATACTACAGAAGAGTAACAACCATATTCGTCTATTTCTTCATCTTTCATAACATCCAAAGATTTACAAATATATTCAACATAAAGATTAGAACTATTTTCAAAAGCTTCAAATATTGCTCGTTCTAGTGGTGTTAACTCTGGGTTGTCCTCTGCCTCGGCATCCTCTGCTGGTGTCTGCTCTGGGTTGTCTTTTGCCTCGGCATCCCCTGTTGGTTGCTCCGGTTCAGATGTGGTTTTTTCTTCTATCTGAGGAAGGTTAAACAAGCTATCAATTAATTTATCATCGAAAGAAACGCAATAGCCATTAAGTAGAACTAAATCATCATCATTTTCATAAGGGAGCTTAGAATAACAATTTAAATAGACTTTATGAACATCACGATGAAATTTAAACTCATAATAAAAATGAAATAAGTCTCTAGAACAATCAAGAATAAAAACTAAACAGTCACCAATTTCAAAAACTTCCTTAATGTCAGAAATAGACATCTCTTTAATATCTAATACATAACCATAAAGATAATCATCAGCAATATATTCATAATTTTTAAAAAATAAATCATATAAGATATTACCAAAATTATCATTAACAAAAATACCTTTTAACTTTGTCATTTTTTACACTCACTTTCTCTTGTTTTATTAAACTTAAATTATATGACTTTTTTTAAAATTAATTTCAGTATTTGATAAAAATTCAAAATGCCAATGTTCTAAAATGCTCATTTTACAAAAAATACGTTCTGGAACCTCAAATGTACGACATTGATAACCTGTTTCATAAAGTACATTAGAACCACTAATAGGAATACGAAATATTACAGAAATAGTATATTTATGATGATGAGTTACATAATTGACATATTCGCCTTTATCATTACACTTATCACAATCTACTTCATGCTTTTTACCAATTATAATAAAATCAAGGTCTTTATAATTTTTTAAAACATCCATATTTACACTCACTTTCTTTTTACTTTTCCTCTACCCCACTAACTGAACGAGGTGCAGAAAGACTTTCACCTTATCAGGCTGATAACTACTCATAAGCTTTTACAAGCTCGTCCGTGTCTTTTTGATGTGTTATAAACTGCGTTTAAATGAATATTGATTGTACAACAGTAACCAAATCGGTTACTACAATTAGTATAATAACCAATTAGGTTACTGTCAATATGTTTGTAACCATTTTGGTGTATTATACAAAATGAAAGGTGGAATTTTATGAATTATTGCAAAAGATTATACGACTTAAGAACAGACAATGACCTACTACAAGAAGACATTGCAAAGGTTCTAGGAATAACAAAACAAGCATATGGAAGGTATGAAAAAGGAACAAGAAAATTAAGCATAGAAGATTTAAAAAAGTTATGTGAATTTTATAATGTTTCAGCAGATTACATAATAGGATTAACAAATATAACAAAACCAAACTGGAAACAAAGCAAAATTAAAAATAATGTTATTATCACTGGAGGAAATAACAACATAAAAAACATAAAAATAAAATAAGGAGTGTAAAAAAATGGGTTTATTTAAGGTGTTAAAAGGTGAAGAACCTAATTTTGTTGAAAAGTTAGCTTTTAAGGTTGAACACTTAGGCGACAAGGGTGCATATGGTGAATATATAACAGGGTATTCTCTTGATAAAATTAACGAATACCATAAAGTTTTTAAAAATGTATATTTACCACACAACGGAAAAACAACAGAAATAGACATTGTTTTAATAACTAGCAAAGGTATTTTTGTTATTGAAAACAAAAATTACGCTGGCTGGGTTTTTGGTGATGAAAAATATAAGTATTGGCACCATACTTACAGAAATGGAGAAAAATATAAATTTTTCAATCCTATATGGCAGAACCAAACACATATAAATGCTTTATCAAATTTTTTAAAAGTAGATAAAAACACAATGAAATCATATATTGTATTCTCTGGAGAGAATTTCAAAGGTAATATAAAATATACATCTGACAATGTAAAAATAATTACACACGAAAACATATTAAAAAATATAAAAAAAGATTTGTCTAATAGTCGTGAGATATTCACAGATAGGCAAATAGACATTATGGCAATGAATTTAAATAACCACTGTAATGTAAGTAATAGCGTAAAAAAAGAACACGTAAAAAACATAAAAAACAAGTGGCTATAAGGGAAAAGTAAAACAAAAGAAAACCAGTGCAATAAGGGTCGGTCGCTACGCTTAGGCACGCAGGCACACCGCCGAGGGAGTCAGAGTTTGCAAGAAAAGCAAAAACCTTTGGCTTGAGCGTAGCCAAAGGTAATAGTAAGAGTAGAAGAACCGCCATTGAAAATGTTGAAACTGATTGAAAGTGATGAAAACAGGTTTACAACACTTCCAACAGTTCCAACATTTCCAACAGCTACTGCCTACGGCATCAATTAGAACACCTAGGCGGTAGTAAGCACTTTAATCTTCTTGTGTATTCTGTTTTATGCGAGCAGATGTTTTTGTTTTTGATGAATAATTTGCGATTTTAGAAAGTTTGCTATAAGAGAGCTGGAAAAGGGTTGGAGCTGTGCAGGCAGTTGGTGGCGGTGTGCCTGCGTGCCTTGCTCCGTTCCCTTGGGGTTTACTTTTCTTTTGAAAATTCAAAAATAATTGATAATAGTTATCATTTTATATTTTTTGTATAATGCTACAAAACGCTTGTTTTTATAATGTTATTAGTCATTATAACTACTATGTAATTTTGTCAAGTGATATTAATATTTTCTACATAACATTATATTAAAATAATTTGTTTGTTTTTGTATATTATGCTGATTTTGATAATATTTTAACGATATTTCACAATGTTTTTATAGTTATATTGTTAATTTTAACAAATCAAGCATTTTTAAAATTTTCTACATATAGAATTTTACGCATTATTTTTGTATAGTTTTATATTACTATTGATATTTTACACAAAAAATATTTTTACAAATTGTTTAGTTATTTTAACTATACGTTTACAGAAAGTATTATAATATTGAAAATTTAATTTTATAAACTACCCTACTTCTGCAGAAGCTGGAAGAAAACGAGTGAGAAAACAATGAATATTTTGTATAGGTCAGGTAAGGTCAGAAACAGCAGAATTTCGCATTGCATAGCCACTAATGCATATTTTGCTGTTTTTTTATTTTGGACTTAAAATTGCTTTTAAAAACAAAAATACCAGCTCCAGAACAATAATTCAGATTATGCTATATTAAAACAAAATTATCCTTCTAAAGACAATCAGCTATTATAACGATTAATTGTCTCTAGAAGGATAAAAAAATGATAAAGCCTAATTAGTTTGATATTTAATTTCACTTTCTTTTTAAAACTTGAAGTTCTGCTGTCTGTTTTTTGTTTCTCTTAAATAACAAGTTGAATAAACGATAAAAAAAGCAAAATGGTAAAAGATACTTATGATGATAAAAAAACGGATAATATAATCTGTAGGTATCCATAGATGGAAAGCATCTTTTAAATATGTATTTCGCCTTCATAGCAAATGTGATTTTTCGATTGCTTTCTCCGATTTCGCCAGTTAGTTTATTTACTATAGATGTTTCAAGATTGCCATAAACACCACAGCTCACAAAATAATTTAGCATTTTTATCTCTGTTTTTGTAAAATCAGCTGTATCAGGGCAAGATAATAGCTTTTTGCATAGCTTTCTTTGGGTTTCTTCAAAATCGGTTAATCCTAGTTTATCAGTTTCGCACCTAATATAATTCCAATCAAGTTGATTTTCAAACCTATTAAGCAATATGTAGCAATCTAATAAAGAACGAATACCTGTACCATAGGTTGTATAATGCTTGTATTCATGAGCGATTATATAAACATAAAAATCCTCATTGCTTAAGCTATAGGCACCAGTGTTTTTATCCTTTGTCATTCTTTTATGAATATCTAAATAATATTCATAAAATTCATCAAGGAACTCTTCTTCGAAAAATGAATGATGCATTTCAAAGTTGTATACAGGTAACTTTTTGTAGACATCGTGGCAACTATCATTTGATACAAGCTCGTAGTTTCTGGACAGCATAAATGTTTTTAACTCTTCTCTGAATGCTTTATCATAATAAATATCGTTATCAGACATTTGACGCATTCCTGCTTTTGGATAATAGTCCTTTAAAATAACCCCTTTTAAAGGACTATATTTTATGCCATGTTTATTCATAAAGTTAGTTATTTGTTGTCTTTCGATATCAAAAAGCAAATTTTTCATAATTGCTTTATCTTTTTCCTCAAGCCACTTTTGTGGTGGAGTTATTACCATTTCAAGAGCATAGCAAACAAGAGCAGTTATATTGTGTGCCTTGCATGATTTATATAATACATCAAAATTCATTTTTTCAACAAGTTTAACATCCGGCTTAGCGTTATTTAACGCACACAAGCTCAGATATAGCATATCGTTTTCAAATTTCATAGAAATGCTCCTTTATGCCAGCTGTTTAAAAACTTAATATTATACCTTTTACATCTGCTATCATCACATATAAAAGACTCTGCCACATATCAGCAATGATAGTCTATTGGAATATATGAGTAAATGTTTTTAGTTTTTGATTTAAATTTATCCACTTTAGGTGTTGCAATACATTTAAGTGTTCTGTTAACATCTTTATTAATTAGAACAACAAGTATACTGTATTTATAATTATTAGTATGATTATACCATATTCAATAAACTCTATCAATAATAACATTACATTTTGATAGGATTTAAAATATACAGCAATTATAGAAAAGCCAAAGAATACCTTTAAAACAAAAAATACTCTTTGGCTTTCAGCTATCTATATAAATATTGGTTGAAGCTGTTTGTTTTGTAATGCTAGCTCTACTGTTGCAGGAATTTTCGAAAAATCTGCTACTAATGAATTTGGTTTTTTTATAATATCATCCTGTGTTAGTGGCACAAAATAAATATTCCTATAATTCATTACCCTGCCAAGGTTCTGGGCTGAAACTCCTAAAGCATCATTAGAGGCTAACGCAATGATTATCGGCTTACCTACCCTTAGTAAAGACTTTGCTGCCATAGTTACACTGGTATCGGTAATTCCATTGCAAAGCTTTGCAAGTGTATTACCTGTACATGGTGCTATCAGCATTACATCACACATATTTTTAGGTCCTAGAGGTTCTGCGTCCTTTATTGTGTTTATCAGCTTTTTTTCAGAAATTTCTTCTAACTGTTTGATAAACTCTTTTGCTGTGCCAAAGCGTGTGTCTGTTGTAGATGCATTTTGCGACATAATAGGTGTAATGTCGTAGCCCTTATCCTTTAACAATTGCATTTGAGGTATTGCACTTGAAAAGGTACAGTACGATCCACACATAGCGAAGGCTACTCTAGTACTACTCACTCTTTTTCCTCCTCGAGAATATTGAATATAGTGTTTTTTATTATTTCTCCTGATGTTTTAGGTGCTACCTTGCCTGGTAATGATAATGCGTGAATTGTAGGTATACCCATTCTTTTTGCACTTTCAAAGTCTACTCCTCCAGGTAACGAGGCTAAATCTATTATCAATGCACCTGTTGCAATTCTAGCCATAATATGAGAATCCAGAATTTGTGCAGGTACCGTATTAAAAATAATATCATATTCTCCACTGTTAATTAAGCTTTTGTGGTCAACAGGAGTGTATCCGTTCAATTTAATCCATGCTAAGGATTCCTTTCGTCTGGCTGATACATAAACATCAGCACCCAATCCCTTAAGCATTTGTGCAAGCACCTTCCCTATTCTACCATAGCCTGTTATCAGACATTTTGAGCTGTTAATTGTGCCAAGGTACTCACGCATTGCTATTTCTATTGCACCCTCTGCAGTAGGTACAGCATTGCAAACCTGCATTTCTTCCCTGTTTAAAAAATCATATACCTTAACATCCTGCCAATGTCTGCTGGTTTTTATTAATTTATCCTTCATTGGACAAAATACAATTTTACCTTTGAAAAGCTTAGCAAACTCATCATTCATAATGATTCTGTTAGTCGAAAACGGAGTATTAAGAGTTACACCGTCCTTTGTCACTGGTAATGGCAGAATAACAACATCACTACATATTATACATTCATCAATTTCTATAGAGCCACCTAACGAATTAAGAAGCATATCTAGCTTTTCAAAACAGCTAAGATGAACTGTGTAGCCGTCGTTGGCTACCATTCTTGCAGCTGCAAGCTGACGTTTGTCGCCACCTATTATTCCAAAAGTATCTATATCTATCATACTGTACCTCTCTACACAAAATATAATACGGTTAATATATAATATGTTATATTTAAAAAATCGTGTACAAAGGTAAAATAAAAAATCTGAAATAGATAAACCCCCTAGCCGAAAAGCTAAGGGGTTTATCCAGATAGTGTATTAGGGTTAATTGTAAGTTGTAAGCTTTTTTATTATGAGGTTCTCCCTCATTACAATTAGATTATATACTACAAAACGAAAAAAATCAACCATTTTTTCCAAAAAAGCAAATTTTTGAAGATTTATCACAAATATGAGATGTTTGTTTGTAATTATTCTATCACTTTACACAACTCACCCAGCTATTACTATCATAAAAATCGTCTTACTTACTTCTTTTCAAAAGACATACAGTCAGTACACTGCTCCTGTGTTGGGTTGCATTCATGTGTACCTACCTGAATTACATTAAGTGAACAGTAATCCTTTGTACTGCAATGATTTTTACACTGCTGTACTGTACATCTGATTGATTCATTAGCGTGAGAATTATCCATTTGGTTATACTTCCTTTCAAATTACAGTGACGTTACCGTCTATATTATTTTGTTCAGTAATTATCTGTTTATACGCACGTATTTTTAATGATCTCATAAAATAAAAGTGAGGTGATATTATGAATGAAAGTATTTCGCAAATAATTTTCATTTTACTTTCTATTGCAGGAATAGTGTACATATGGAAAAATTTTCTTTTATTTATATTAAGAAACAAAAATGATAACAGTGTCTATGTAATAATACCTATAATCGACAGCTGTGACTGTGTAGAACAGCTTGTACGCAGTACTGCCGAAAGAACTCTGCTTATGGGAAAAAGCAAATGGGATAAGGTTATTTGTGTAGATTACGGATGTAATAAATCAACAAGAGAAATTATAGAAAAGCTTTGTGAGGAATACAGCTTTTTAAATTATTTAAGCAGTGAAACCTTTGAAAAAATTTTTGCAAAATAACACGAGCACACTGTCCACACAGTATGCTCGTCTATTGTAAAAATAAAAAAATTGGTATATAATATTTTTAAATTATGCTTGAACTCCTGGTGCTAGTGTATCACCATTTTTCTCAAAGTTCTCTAATGGTCTAATAAGAATAATTGGAGTAAGCTCTTTACCCTGACCTGATGGGTTATCTCTTACAAATTTGATGAGCTCTGTATCAGGCATTTGCTTACGTAAATCATCAGAGGCACCTAAAAGCTCCTGACCAAGGTCGTTTGCGTCTACGATAATACAGCTCATACCAAGCTTTTCTTTAACCTCGTTACAAACGCCATTTGGGTTTTCAGGAATTTTGATACCAATATCTCCGTATTCGTCCCATACCTTATCATAGAAGCCGTCAAGACCACTTACCTCTTCACCAACTATTTCGTAGAATACACCCTTCTTACCAAATAGCTTTGTTACAGCACTTGCAAAGCTTGCCCACAAAACCTTTAGCAAGCCAGCCTCGTGAATGGCATACTGCATTTTGATAGTCTCACCTACACCATAGCCTGTGTCAGGGTGTGAAGCAAACTTTGACAAAAGCTTTGCCCAAAAGCCTATTTTTAGCTCTTCTCTTTTTATTACTCTGTTTTGACATAGTGCTATAATCTTTTCACTTGTAGATATAATGTCACCCTCTTGATAAAGTGGAGAAACATACTTTTTGAATACCTCTATATAATCCTCGCCCTGCTGTACAAAGTGAGTTTTAATTGAGTGACGCATATATTTTTGACCATTGGCTTCAACTGAAGATTTTTTGCCCTCGTTAGCGTAAAATTCCATTATTACTCATTCCTTTACTTTTAATACATTAAGCATACCAAAACGAATGGTACTTGCTTTTATTACGAACCAACGTAATTTTTACTATTAACTTATTTATTATAAAACAATTTACCATATATTGCAATATTCATAAAATATAAATTTACTAATTGGAGCCACGAAAAATGACAAATAATAAACAATTAATTGAGCTTATCGGAGAAATTGAGGATATAATTTTCAGAAATGACGCAAACGGATACACTGTATTTGATATTATAAGTGGTGAGTCTGTTGTTACAGCTGTTGGTGTAGTTCCATCTATAAGTGTGGGCGAAGAGGTAAAGCTTATCGGAACATATAAAAAGCATCCTACCTATGGCGAGCAATTTGCATTTGACGTATGCGAAAAAACTATACCCTCTACAACAGCTGCAATACTTAAATATTTGTCTTCGGGTGCAATAAAGGGTATCGGACCCTCAACTGCAAGAAAATTAGTTGAGAGCTTTGGAGAAAAAACTCTTGAGATTATAGAAAACGAGCCAGATAAGCTCACTAAAATCAAGGGAATAAGTGCAGATAAGGCTAAGGCTATGAATCAGTCAATACAACAGCTATTAGGTGCAAGAAAGGTTATGACAGAGCTTGCAAAATATGGAATAACAGCACAGCAGTCTATAAAGGCATGGAATATATATGGTAAGCAGATTCTTGATGTTATCGAAGAAAATCCGTATGCACTTTGCAACAGAGATTTAAATATTTCATTTGAAATCGCTGATAACATAGCTATTGAGCAAAAAAGACAATTTGATGATGTTTGCAGAATAAGAGCAGGCTATATTCATATTCTTACACATAATCAAAATAACGGTCACACCTGTTTACCTATGGATAAGCTTATATCAGCCTGTTGCAAATTTTTACAGATTGAAGAAGCTAAAGCACGTGAAACTCTTGAAAATATGCTTTTAGAAAATTCTTTAGTACTTGATATAGTGCGTGAAAAGGAATTTGTTTTTTTACCTGAAATGCACAGCTGTGAAAGCTATAGCTCTGCAAGAATTGCAATGGCACTTAGGTTCCCTGCTGAAAAAATTGAAAATATAGATGAAGCCATAAATAAAATAGAAGAGCAAAACAATATAAAATATGCAGAGCTTCAAAGGCAAGCTATTGAAATGGCTTTGAGTAAGGGTATTCTAATTTTAACAGGTGGTCCTGGTACAGGTAAAACTACAACTCTCAACGCTATTATAAGTATATTAAAGAACAACGGATTAACTGTAGCGTTGGCAGCTCCTACTGGTAGAGCTGCACAGCGTATGACACAGCTTACTGGCTGTGAAGCAAAAACTATTCATAGATTACTTGAGGTTACCTGGGATAGAAACGATCAGCCTGTTTTTATGCGAAACGAAAAAAATTCTCTTGAATGTGATGCACTTGTTATTGATGAGCTGTCTATGGTTGATTCTCAGCTTTTTGAAAGCGTGTTAAAGGCTTTACCATTAGGCTGTAGATTAATTATGGTAGGCGACAGTGACCAGCTACCAAGCGTTGGTGCAGGTAATGTACTAGGAGATTTGATAGCCTCTGAAAAAATACCTGTTGTACAGCTTAATGAAATTTTCAGACAATCTATGGAAAGTCTGATTGTAACAAACGCCCACAGAATAGTTAAGGGTGAACAGCCAATTATAAACGAAACAAAATCAGACTTCTTCTTTATGGGACGTTCTGGTCTTGATACATTGACACATACTATTTCTGAGCTATATGTAGAGCGTCTACCTAAAAGCTATGGCTACTCCCCTCTTAATGATATTCAAATACTTTGCCCAGGCAGAAAAGGACATATCGGAACATACGAAATAAACAAGCTACTACAAAATAGTATTAATCCTAAAGAAAAGTTCAAACGAGAAATAAATATAAACGGTACTATTTTGCGTATGGGCGACAAGGTTATGCAAAATAAAAACAACTATAACATACCTTGGTATAAGGATAACGGTGAAAATGGTGAGGGTGTTTTCAATGGTGACATTGGTATACTAACCTATGTTTCAAATAATCCTGCAACATTACAGGTAACCTTTGACGATAAAATTGCTACCTATGATGCTGAAAGTGCTGTTGATTTAGAGCTTGCTTATGCTGTTACTGTACATAAAAGTCAGGGTAATGAATTTAATGCTGTTATTATTCCTTTGTATAATAATCCACCTCAGCTTGTATATCGCAACCTTTTATATACTGCTGTAACAAGAGCTAAAAAGCTACTCATAATTATCGGCAGTAACAGAACACTTTACAGAATGGTAGAAAACAATAAAAAGACCTTGCGTTATTCAGCACTCAAGGATTTTATTATTCGTGAGGTGGAATAAATGATTTTCAAAAAGCTACTCAAAAAACTTGTTAACGCATTTTTCCCAGCCAGATGTCCCTATTGTGATGAGATTATATTCCGAGGCGAGGACTCCTGTAGCAACTGCAAAAGCAAGCTAGAGTATAAAAACATTGTAACAACGCTTTGCAAAAGCAGAAATATCTCTCCTTTTCAGTATAGTGGTATAAACAAAGAGGCTGTACTTAGCTTTAAATTTAATAATAACCCTAACTACTCAGAACAGCTTGCTATTTCTATACGTGAAGCAATATATAATGAATATTCAGATTATTTAAGCACAGAAAACTGTTTCGATATAATCACCTGCGTACCGTGCACTAAAAAAAGATATTACGAACGTGGGTACAATCAATCTCAATTACTAGCTAAAGAGTTGAGTGAATATTTTAATATCGAATTTCAGCCTGTTTTAATAAAAATGAAAGAAACTGAGGCACAGCATACCTTACCTAAGGATAAAAGAAAAACTAATGTTCAAAATGTTTTTGACGTAGACAAAAGTTATAAGCTTGAAGACAAAAATATTCTTTTAATTGATGATATTCTTACTACTGGTTCAACTATTACTGAATGTGCAAACACACTATATGCAAATGGTGCAAAAGTAGTATTATGTGCTACATATGCAACTGCTCTTGCTAAAACTTAATTATTATTAGCAGTTGCATACAGGTATATATAAATTCTAAATCAGGATTATAAACAAGCTTACTTTTCAATACTTGAAATATAAATTTTATTTAGTTAATACTATTGTATCTAAAAGCAGAAAAACGACTGAAAAATCCTCTAATACAAGGCAAGTTCAAGCGAAAAAACAGATAAATACTGATATATTTCGAGTATTTACAGAAAGAAACTGCCTGTATTAGCAGAAATAGGCAATTGTTTTGAGTTTTTATATACGACATAGTTATTTATAAGCTTTTATCTGCGTCTAAAGCTATAACTTTTTAGTAACCTTTAATTTCGATACAGAACTCTATTTCATGATTGATATAAAAAGATTTTTTAATTTTATTTGACAATAGCACATTTTTTTGATATAATATTTAATGTTGTTTGGAGAGATGTCCGAGTTGGCCGAAGGAGCATGATTGGAAATCATGTAAGCGATTATAATCGCTTCTGGGGTTCGAATCCCCATCTCTCCGCCATTTAATCACTTCTTAATTGAAGTGATTTTTTTAAATTTATAGTAATTGGAGATGTACCCAAGTGGCTGAAGGGTCTGGCTTCGAACACCAGTAGGTCGGTAACTCCGACGCGAGAGTTCAAATCTCTCCATCTCCGCCATATACACAAAAAACGGCTTGTTTAAGCCGTTTTTGTTTTTTTATCCCCCATAAATCCCACAAAATACTAAAAAAATAGTCAAGCCCCTAAACCTATGTTGTAGTAGGTAAAGACCTTTTCAAAGCATTGTTTGTTGTCTACTTTTGCTATAAACTTTATTTCCTTTGTTGTCTGTGTTTTATCAAGATTATCAATTCTTTGTGCTAGCTTTAAAATTCTAGAATTTAATTTCAAAGCCTCATCGACATCAACCACTGTACAGCTTTCCTGCAAATTCTCAAGCACTTCCATTTGTGATAGTAGCTTTTCTTTTAGCATATTACTCAACCCTTTCTAAATTTGGGTATAAAAATACCACCCTTTGTTGTAAGGGTGGCTTGTTGCTTAATTATAAAATAATAATAGGCTATTCGGCAGGCGTCCCATTCTCCTGCATCTCTCGGGATTACTCCCTGTCAAGCCATCGGCGTGTGGACGGGGACGAACTCTTCCACCTCGAATAGCTTATTATTTTGCTTAATGAACAACAAAAAGATTTAACTCTCTAATTGTTAAATCAACAGGCTCTATTCCTTTTTCTTTACAGTATTCACTGATTTTTCTATAATCGTAGTGTACATTGTTATTTATCAACTTAGTTACAAAACCACCTGCTTTTTCAGCGATTTCATCTAACTCTTTCATATCTCTGATTTCTTGTTCAGACATAATCATTCTCCTTTCATAGTATAAATATTCAGTAGTTTTTGAGCGTTATTCTCATCTATAAACATTCTGTATGGATGTGGCATACCTAATAGTGTTGCTCCAAATTTTTCGTGGTAGTATTTTACTAATTCAAGGTTCTTGGCATCCATAAACAGAAATCCACCATATCCCTTTTTAATTGATTCATTTGCCGCAATAGCACATTGCTGTACTTTCTTGGATTTGCACCAATTATACTATGGTTTGTTATTTCTCACCACTTCTTTTCATTCCAATCTCTAAAGAATATAAAATTATACTCTCATAACTCACATCTTCGCCATTATCAATAAAATCAATTATTTTTTTTCTATCCTCGTCATAATCAGAATCGGATAAAACACCTATTATATAATCATCTTCTGATGAAAAAACTTTTAATTTTTCAATTAATTCCATTGTAACTCTCGAACAATATTTTGTTTTACAATATTCATTTAAAGTCATTTTATATTCTTCTTTCCGATTATTCTATAATTGCCAAACCCATTATTTTCTACTGTGTAAATATAATTACCTATTGCTTTATTAAAAACCTTTCTCTCTATTTGTTCACGAGAAATATTCGTAGCTATTTCGCTCATAACACACGCATATTCACTCTTAGGCAAATGGATTGTCGGGAAATCAGAACTTTTCTTTGCAAAAAGCTGTATATTTATCACTTTAGTTTTCAGTATGCTACTTGCCCCTCTACCACCCATTATAATACCTGCTTTTTTTGTTGTCAATTATTTTTCTTCTTACCTGTCCTCCAGTCAATCCCTCGCTTTTCAAGCACTCTTCTTGCTACTTGAGTTGATTGTAACTCAGGGTGATCATGTGCTGTTGTTAATCTTTTTTTCGTTAGGTGTTTTATCTCTTATTTTTCCACTATCTATTAAACGCTTATATTCTGCTTTTGCGTTTGCTCTTTTTTGCTGGTAAGTCTCCTCGGCTCTTTGCACATCTTTATGAAATCTCTCCTGTCCTCTTTGTGTTTTTAATTGTCTGTTTCCTCTTAACTTATCAAGAACATAGCCACTTGACGAGCCACTTACACCTCGCAGACCTAAAAATTCATCTTCTGTAATAGCGTTAGACGGAATACCTGCTGGTTTTTTCATTCTTGGAACACCAACACTTGAAGAACCTCCTCTACCACCCACTTATTTTAGCCTCCCTAAATTTTTCTTGAAACGCTCGTACTTTAATTATATTCCCATAACATTCTTCTGGGATATTACCATAAAATATAACTGTTTGTGTCTGTAAACGTTTTATCATTTCGCTATAGCCTTTAATAAAAAGCTGTTTTGACTGCTTTTTGTTCTGCGTACCAACGCTAGATACTGCAACGGTACCACCCACAGGCTCACCGTCAAAGCACCAAGCAAAGCTCTCCTCGTCACTCCAGCAAAGTGTAGGTATAACCTCTATACCGTGCATTTGCCAATATGCACCAAGCCAATGCTTACGATAGTGATTATATATCTGCAATGCTTTTGGAAAATCGGTAAACAAGCTGAAATCTGGTGATAGCACACATTTAAATCTTTTGAGAATTTCAACATATCTATCAGGATTATTCCAGCAACGGTTAAATTGACAATCATCTAAAAAGAAATGCACTCCAAAATCTGTTTATTTACTGGATTTAGCTTCGTTAAAGCCTATAAAATTATCGCAGGTAATTTGTGTAGACTCTAGCTGTGGTATTCCGAATTCGTTTTCTAACGGAAATAAGGTTTTGTTTATATTTTTTAAGGTTTATATATATTTGCACTTAATTTTCTCATAATCATCTTACATTTCAATGTTTATTTAAACAAATATTTTCAAGTAAATATACAAATTATCGACAAAACGTATTGACAATATTTTCATATATTGCTATAATCGTTTTTGTTCAATAAATAAAGAGATAATTCTTTATGTGAACAAATCGCTTTGGTTAGTATTTTTATTAAAAAGGAGTTTTATTTATGAAAAAAGTTATTAAAATGTGGACATCTTTATTTTTGATTATAGCACTTTTGTTATGCTGTATTCCTCTTGGTGGATGTTCAAATTCCAAGTCTGAAAACACAGTTTATATTATTACAAGTACTGAGGACTATAGAATTGAGCATCTGGAAAAAGAACTTAAAGAGAATTTCCCTGATTACAACTGCATTGTAGAATATAAAGATACAGGAAGTATTGCAGCTAAGATAAAAACAGAGGGCACTGGCACACAGGCAGATATTGTATTCAGCTTAGAATATTCATACCTTTCACAGCTTGCAAACGAAAATCTACTTGCTGACCTTTCAGGATATGATACATCAGTGTATACAGATGATGTAATAGAAAGCAAAAACTATCTTCCAGATGTAAGAAATGGTGGTGCTATTATCATAAATCCTCAAGTTCTTAAAGAAAGAGGTCTTGAAGTACCAAAATCTTATCAGGAGTTGCTAGATCCTAAGTATAAATCTCTTATCTCAATGCCAAACCCTAAGTCATCTGGTACAGGCTATATGTTTTTGAAGGCTCTTGTAAACTCAATGGGAGAAAAAGAGGCATTTGAATATTTTGACAAGCTTTCAGAAAATATCCTTGCATTCACAACATCTGGTTCAGGCCCTGTAAATGCTTTGAAAAATAAAGAAGTGGCAATCGGTCTAGGTATGACAGCTCAGGCTGTAACAGCTATTAATGAAGGAGCAGAGCTTGAAATCATCTTCTTCGAAGAGGGTTCTCCGTTCTCAATGTACGGTCAAACAATTGTTAAGGGTAAGGAAAGCCGTCAGTGTGTAAAAGAGGTATTTGACTATCTTGTTAATACATACAACAAAGCATCTAACGAAACATTCTTCCCAGAACAGATTTTTAAGAACTTCACACCTACTATTGAGAATTATCCACAAAACATCAAATATACAGATATGAGTGGAAATACAAACGAAGAGAGAACTCGTCTTCTTGAAAAATGGGCTTACTAATAACCAATATGTTTGATATATCATAAAAAGTGAAGGGTTTTTATTATGAGTAAAGGTAACTATAAATTGGAGGTCGTTGGACTTTCGAAGGATTTAAAAAATAAACGTGTACTTAATGATATAAATTTCCATGTTAACGGTGGTGAGTTTTTATCTATTTTAGGCCCCTCTGGCTGTGGTAAAACCACACTATTGAGAATTTTGATTGGGTTGCTTGATTCAAATGAAGGAAAGATTTTTAAAGATGGTGTTGAAATAACCAATACACCTTCTTCAAAAAGAGGTATTGGTATTGTTTTTCAGAACTATGCTTTGTTTGAAAATATGACTGTGTTAGAAAATGTTGAGTATGCTTTAAAAATAAAGAAAGAAACAAAATCAACAGCAAGACAACAGGCTTTAGCAATGCTTGAGCACCTGGGACTTTCAGAACATATTAAGAAAAAGCCGAGAGAGCTTTCTGGTGGACAGCAACAACGAGTTGCTATTGCAAGAACCTTGGTGCTTAACCCTGATATTATACTTTTTGACGAGCCTATGTCTGCCCTTGATGTAGACACTAGAATTAATCTGAGACAGGAACTGAAAAAGATTCAGAAAGAGTATAAAACTACTATGCTTTTCATTACTCATGATCAGGAGGACGCTTTTGTTCTCTCTGATAGAATAATGGTTATGAAAGAAGCAGAGATTGTTCAGCTTGATACTCCTGAAGAAATTATTAAAAATCCTGCTAACGATTATGTACGCTCCTTTGTGATCCAGAATCTTCAGGCAAAGGTTGACTCGCTTGCAAAATTTGTGAGGTGATTATATGGCTTCTACAACCTCACAATCTAAAAACAAAAAATATGTAATGTCTATAGGGCTTAAGATAATTACTTTCTTGTTTTTTACAGTGTTTGTAATTATTCCTTTAATAAATGTGTTTTTACATATAGATAAAGATAGCCTTACCAGTGTATTGTCTTCAAGTCAATTTTCAACTGCGTTAATCAACTCTCTTACAACTGGACTTTTGTCAACAGCTATAACTTTGGTCATCTCTTATTTCCTTGCTGTATGTGTTGAACGCTCTGGAATAAAGAAAAAAGAGCTGTGGAGTACATTACTTATTATTCCTATGCTTATTCCTTCAATATCACACGGTATGGGACTTATCGTACTTTTTGGTAACAACGGATTTATTACTAATCTTTTTAAGCTGAATTCAAATATTTACGGCTTTGGTGGAATAGTAGCTGGTTCGGTAATGTATGCTTTCCCTGTAGCTTTTCTGATGTTAAGAGATATACTTAAATATGAGGATAAATCGCCTTATGAAGCTGCTCAGGTTTTAGGAATTTCAAAGGTAAGACAATTTTTCTCTATAACCCTGCCATATATTACAAAGCCACTCATATCAGTAACCTTTGCAGTTTTCACAATGGTAGTAACTGACTATGGTGTACCTTTGATGATTGGTGGAAAGTTCACAACTATACCTGTTATAATGTATCAGGAGGTTATAGGACAGCTTGATTTTGGCAAAGGTTCAGTGTATGCAATTATCCTGTTAATTCCTGCAGTTATAACGTTTCTTTTTGACCTTTTACAAAAAGACAAGGGTAACTCTTCCTTTGTAACTAAAGAATTTGACACAAACAACAAAAAAATGACTACAGTAACTTCGTATATTTACTGTTCTGTTATTATCATTTGCGTAATTTTACCAATAGTTGCTTTTATGATCATGGGTTTTGCAAATTATTATCCTGACGACCTATCATTCTCTATGAAAAGCGTTTTAAAAACCATGGATATGGGTGCAGGTGAATACTTTATAAACTCTCTAATTATTGCAACAGTAGTGTCTGTTATAGGTATGATTATTTCGTTTATAACAGCTTACTTTACTGCAAGAATGCCAGCAATATCTTCAAAGGTTTTACATCTGATTGCAATTACCTCTGCAGCTATCCCTGGTATTGTACTAGGTCTGGCTTATGTTATGGCCTTTAAATCAGCACCTTTCTATGGTACGCTTATAATACTTATTATGGTAAATACTATACACTTTATTTCGTCACCATACTTGATGATGTATAATTGTCTTAATAAAATAAACCAAAACCTTGAGCCAGTAGGCGATACTTTAGGAATAAGCCGTTTAAGAATGATTAAAGATGTAATTATTCCACAGTGTAAAATAAGCCTATGCGAAGTTTTGTCATACTTTTTTATTAACTGTATGATTACAATTTCTGCTGTATCATTCCTATCTACCTACGCTACAAAGCCATTATCACTTATGATAAACGAATTTGAAGCTCAAATGTCTTTAGAGTGTGCAGCAATTGTATCTATTGTAATATTAATCGCAAATATAATCTTTAAACTGATTTTCTCAATTATTAAGAAAAAAATAACCAATAACGAAATAAGAATTACGGAGAATATATGATTACAAAAAGACAGTTTGATATTTTAGTTTTTATTGCTGAATATGATGGAAAACCAACACAACGAGAAATTGCACAAGGAACAAATATGTCACTTGGTACAATTAATAAACAAATAGCTAACCTTGAGTCTGAAGGGTTTATCTCGAAGGGTGTAATTACAGAAAAAGGACTAGTCCTGCTAGAGCAATTTAAAGTAAAAAGAGCTATTTTCATTGCTGCAGGCTTTGGCTCTCGCCTTGTACCAATTACACTGAATACACCAAAGCCTTTGGTGCGTGTAAAAGGTAAACGTATTATAGACTCCCTGATTGATGCTGTACTTGCTCAGGGAATCGAAGAAATTTATATCGTCAGAGGATACCTCGGAGAACAATTTGACCAACTTCTATATAAATATCCTATGATAAAATTCATTGAAAACCCTGTTTTTAATGAATCTAATAATATTTCTTCTATGTACTGTGCAAGGTATCTTTTAAAAAATGCGTATGTACTTGAAGGTGATTTGCTTCTTTATAATCCTGATATTATCAAAAAATATCATTATTCATCTCAATTTTTAGGCGTGCCTGTAGAAAAAACAGATGACTGGTGTTTTTATACTGAAGGAAATAAAATCACAAATGTATCTGTGGGTGGTGTTAACTGCCATCATATGTATGGTATTTCATATTGGACAGAAGCAGATGGTGCGAAACTAGCTAAAGATATAGAAGAAGTGTACTTCTCCCCTGGTGGTAAGGAAAGGTATTGGGACATGGTTCCATTAGAATATAAAAAAGAGAATTACAACATCAGAGTTCAGGAGTGTACATTTGAGGATATTATAGAAATAGACACCTTTAAAGAGCTAAAAGCATTAGATAAATCCTATGATATATAGTTTTATGCTTTTCTAGTATAAAGTGGCTATTGCACATTTTGAAGTGTTCTTATCAGTTGAATAAACTAAGCAATAAAAAAGATTGTTTAATCGAGTAGGAGACTACCCATTAGTTGAGTAGCCGACCTCTCACACCACCGTGCGTACGGTTCCGTACACGGCGGTTCAATAACTTGAGTGCAGTACCTTGTATCTTTGGAATATGTCATCATATCCCACCGATACAAGGTATTCGTTTGTTAA
>JAXJTP010000049.1:0-14991 GCA_036309525.1 Acutalibacteraceae bacterium
GTAAGGGTGTAGACACTTATCTTCCTTGGTCTGAGCAGATACCTGAATATTGTAAGTCAAGAACCCCTCAACAGAAGTAATCTTGTGAATTACTTTTGCTGAGGGGTTATGTGCGTGCTTGAATTGACGCTTACACATCTGCTGAGGGGTTCTGTGCGTGCTTGAATTGACGATTACAAATATGTATTTGTTTCTTGATTTTAAAACAAAAATTTTTTCATTATCAATCCTTTCTGTTAAGACGATATAGTTTTAGAAGTTGCCACTTATCACCAGTTTGTACAAAGCAACTACCTTTTTCATTAAAGTCTTTTGCATTAAAGAATTGAGGTTCTATAACAATATTTTCTTTTTCATCAACAAATCCCCATTTTCCATCAATACAAACTGCTGCCAAACCATTAACATAAGATCTTGCGTCATTATATTTCTTATCGGATATCAGGCTACCTTTAGAATCAATAAAACACCACTTACCATCAATTTTTACTGCTGCAGGTGATTCACTTGCAAAAATCTTAGCATCCTCAAATTCTAATTTGCCAACCTTTTTACCATTGCTATCAACCATAATATATTTGCCAGAGTTAGTAGCAACAAAAGCACAATTATTACGGTAGGCAATTTGTTTTTCATCAAGTTTAATATCTACAAATTTTGCATCACTTGTCGCTTTACCTTCATTGTTAATCAATTGCCAGTGTTTGCCATTCTTAACTGCTGCAATTCCATTGTTCATAGTAGAAGCGTAATCATAATCACCAAACAGCACCTTAAATTCATTATTCACATAAGTATACTTACCATCTGTTTTTTCTGCTGCAATTATATTGTCAACAAGTAATCCAAAGCTATTATATTTATCCTTAGACACTAAAACCTTAGAACCATCTTTATCAATATAATAAGCGTCTCCGTCTATATTAACAGAAGCAAAGTTTGACTTGGTGTAAGCTCCAACCTCTGTATATCTGCAAGCGATACGTTGTTCACCATATCTATCAACAAATCCCCAGGAACCCTTACTTTGTACTGCACAAAAATTATTACTGTACACTCCTACATCATCAAAGCTGCTAAAATCGAGTTTAAAAACATACTTAATCTCATCGCTTATTTTCTTAATAATGTCTGTAGATATATTTCTTTTCTCAGCTATAATCAGAACGTCATAGCAAGACTCGTAATCTTTTTGTGTTAAATATGCGTCAAGAATACAATCATAAGCTTTTGGTTCAGTAGGATAGCTTTCAAAAAAATCTTCACACCAAGCCAAATAGTCATCTTTTTTTTCTTGACTCTTGTAATAATTTGCAACCTCTACATAAACATCTGGTTCATCTTTGATTTCGAGAGCCTGATTATAGTTTTCTATTGCATATTTTGTAATTCCGTCTTCGGCATATTTTCTTGCCTGAGTTAAATAATTGTTATATGTAGACTCTGTTTTAATTGCTTCAGAAGTAAGCATATACCATGATAAAATCATTAGCACTACAAGTGCAATTGGTACTAAAGCTCTATAATTCTTCATTTCTACCATTTCTCCTACATTCCTGCTAATCCAATAGCAATAATAGTTCCTAATAAAATGCTTGGGCCAAATGAAATTGTATCTTTTTTCTCTTTTTTTCTACTTATTAACAAAGCAACAGAAACCACAAAGGAAACTACCAAAGAGAAGAAAACAGAATTAATAGCACCCCATAACCCTTGATACAACCCCATAATAGCAAATAACTTTATATCTCCCATACCAATGCTGTTTTTAAATATTAAAAGCAATAGTATAAAAAACACACCAATAATCAACGCACCAAGAATATTATCCTTTAAAGTTGAAAATGCATTGGAGGCTGAAATTATAAACTCTGGTATATAGATAACCAATCTTAGCACCAAAGCTGCTAACATAAACTGATTTGGTATTTTCTGCAACCTCAAATCTATTGCTGCCACAGGTAAAATAATCAATACTAATGTAAGCAATTTAATTTGAGAAATCAGTTTTAAATTATAAACTATTTGAAAAAGAGTAATTAATGTTGCAACTGCAATAACACCAAAGCACAAATAAATAATTTTGTTACGGGTTAGTTTGAGAACCTCAACATTCTTTGAGTTCCACTTTACTCCATTCAGGTAGTAACAGGCTGACACATAACCCACTAATAATAAAACAATAGACAATGCTATGTCTGCGACAATTATCATTCTCCTGTTCCTCCTTCATCACTCTTTACTGCAGTAGAGCTTGCACCATTACCATAGCTTGCAACAACCTCAATTGTTACACCCTTAGTATCAGATTTTGCAATAATAGTTTCTATTCTTTCCTTCAATCCCTCGTCTTCAGGAATTACCAGAATAATTTTATTTGTTGCACCCGAACAGTCGTGTTCCGTTTTTGTTACTTGTCCATTATTTTCAGTTTTGGTAGTAATCTTATCAACACCATCTGTAGTACTTGTTATTTTTCCACACAGACGTTCGATATTCTCTTCAAGTGCCACATCATCTAGATCAGCCAAGGTTTTTGGATCCTCTCCTGGAGCACTCCACAAAGGATTCATAGAGGCAATCATAGCAAATTCGTTTAATTCGCTGTTGTAAAGCTGTACATCTGTCAAGCCTGAGGTTTTTGCATAGCCTTGGTCCTCCATATCGTCAATAACCATATGTCTGATTAAAGACACTCTCTCGCTTACAGTAGATTTTGTCCACAAGGTATCATTCTCAATATACTCAGCACTCGACTGAAAGCTTTGATCTCCAGAAAGCCAGCCATGAGTGACTGCAGTCTGATTAAAGTGGAAAGAAAAATCAATAGGTAATAGTGCTATAACCTTTACATCATATGACACCTTCAAGCGTATTTCATTTGAGCCATATGGAAAGAGTGTTGATTTTGAAAAATCAAGCCCGTCTAAATATGAACCATTTGCAGATGGTACAACACCAAGCGATTTTAAATACGATTCAACACTTCCGTCTTTTGTACTAACAAGATGCTTTTGAATCATTGCTTTAGTTAGTGGTGCAGCAATAAGTCTTGATTTTGCTAAATCAAACCCTTCGCTTGCTGCTAGCTTAGCAATACCAAACATTAGGTTTTTAGGGTCTTTAGCAATTTCAGAAATCGTATCATATATTGAGGAGCCTGCAGCTTCAATCTTCTCTACACTGCCAACTGCAGAATCCCATGCTGTCATAATAGCATCAATATTATCAGGTGTTTGCTTTCCTGTTTGACCAAGGTTTTCGATTTCATTATAAACGGTGTTAATATCTCCAAGAATTTTAGAAACACCTTCTGTTCCCTCTACACCAGCTTCGTATAGTTTACTTTGGCTATCGTTCAGTCCGGTTAAAGAATAAAGGTAGCTATACTGTGATATTTCTTTTGCCGTTGTATTCAGTGCATAAGAAACCCTAGCCTGAACAATACATATATTAACAATAGTTAAAATTGTTACAATTGCAAACATAAAAGCCGAGAGAGAGATGGTAGCTTCAATTGTTACGGAACCATTCTCTTTTTTCAATTTTTTAATCACTTCCATCCCTCCTGTAAATTTTTAAGCTGTTTCTCTTGCTGTTTTTATCATTTCATCTACAACAGATGAGATTTCATCAATAAGCTCCTGCTTTTGATTTTCATCAATTACAGAGCCTATAATTTCACAAGGAACGCCATCCATTATAAATGAGTAGCCTTTAGCATAGCCTTTAGCTTCGCCTTTAGCACAGTCTTTATAAATATTATCTGTACCATAATGGATTTTTCCTTCGAAAGCATACACTTCAATACCATTAATTTTTTTAGTTTCTTCCTTTTCTATTATGATGTCCTTAACGCCACCCTCATAATTCTGCATATTAATCTTAAATATATCAAACATAAGATTGTGTGCGTCTTTTGCGTTCTCAGCAGTTGCATCTGTATCTGAAGTAATTGCTACATATTTTGATTCATGTACTATAAACATCTCGGTATAGCCTTCTTCAATCTCTTGATAATTAGGTACATCTATATAGACATTTTTTAATGGTACCTTATAGGTGTTAGGAAGCTCTACAGACTTATCATCTTCTTTACTATCTTCTTTATTATCTTCCTTTTCAGACTCTGACTCATTCTTTGTAGTGCTTTCAGTCACTGAAGACTCTGTAGCATTGTTTGTTGTATCTGGTTTCTCGTCATTGCCACATGCTACTAATGAAAGACATAGTAGTATAGCACAAATATTCGCAAAAAGCTTTTTCATAATTTCCTCCTTAATATCCTTTAATAGAGCTGTACTCAAATGTATACCAATTTTGATTATTTGTTGGATTTCCTTCCACATTCGCAAACAAAGGAAGTGCAAGCATTGTTGGTTTAACCTGAACTGTAGCAGAAATATCTACATAAACTGCAGAATTAGAAAGCTTGTAATCTGCATTTCCAGTCTTTTTAGACATATTTGCTTGAATTACATCTGCTGTTCTTAATAATATTCCTTCTTCATTAGTATAAAGACCAATCATCAAAAACAATCTCAGATAATCGCTATAGGTAAATGAAAGCATTGATGAAATTCCTGTGGAATCTGTGCTTTTTCCACCTGTTGCTCCACCAGTTGCTCCACCTGTTGTTCCAAAAATACCATCAATCTTACTGTTGAGCGTATTTTTCAGGCTGTCAGCACCCTGCTCCATAGACTCCTCAATTTCTTTTTTCATTTGATCCTTATAGGCTATTACTTTTTCAGAAGTTTTTACAATTTTTTGAACAATCTTTTTTCTCACGCCATCAATAGTATCCGTAATAGCATTTGTTGCATCAGCAATTGATGTTTCTGCTTCTGATGCTGCTTGAGATAGCTTCTCTAGCATAAGTCCAATGCAATCTTGCTTAATAATTTTTACTGCTTCTTCCTTAACTATATACCCCAAGTCATTAGCAGTATCAGTATTTGCGGCTTCCTCTGTAAGCCAAGCATCCAAGCCCTCAGACACCATTTTCGCCATATCTGTTCCAGGCTTAACCATATTTTCTTCAATAGCGTTATTACAAAGTGTCGTGAATTTTTGAATTGCAGTGCTTGCGTGTCGTGTTATCAGTGAATCGTATGAAGCTGATACAGCTTCCGTTATATCCGATGTACCACCTTCAATAGCCTTCGTCAGCTCTTCATCTGTCATATCAAGAAGCTCATTGAGCTTTTCCAAGCCTACATCTACTGCTGCAGAAACAGTATCTTTAGCAACCTCTTTTAAGGCACTACCAACCTCAGATTTTACTTCATTTATAAGACCTTTGATAGAGCATTTCCAGGTTTGACTGTTCTTAAACAACGGAACACTTTCTCCATTTTTAAGGTCAACTAAGTCTAACGCAGATTCACAGCAGGCAATACCTATGATAATTGCAGCCTGAATCAATGGAACAGGAATTATACCTAATGTAGCTGCAGAAATAGGTGTTGCTATAGCAAACGCTGTATCTCTTATAGATGAATCCATAAAAGCATAAATTACATTAAATCCAAATCTGATACCATAGATAGAGCCATACGCTTTAGCCAAATTTGAAGTATTTGATCCACCATAGATTACATATTCAACCTCTTTGCCATAAGCAAAATTGTTCTCTGCGTTAATTGGTGTAAGTGTAAGAGATTGTAAATTTAGTTCTTTACCAGGATTTTTAACAGCATATTCCTTTTCTATTGTATCATAGCTAAACATACTCAGCACATAATCAGAAACATAAAGCTTATCTCTTAAATCAGTTCCCATATCAACCACAGCAGATGCCAGGCTTGAAAACATAGAGCTTAAACTAGCACTTGTATCCTTTGCTGCAGAATCACCTGTCTTTACCTCTGCGGCAGCTGTTTCAGCATCGCTACCTGCGTTTAATGATGGTCTGTTAGCAAGAGATTTAAGCTCATTGGTGTTTGTTACATTACCTGAATCATTACCTTCAGCATCGGTTTTAGCCTTACTTTCGGATTCACTTTTTATATCATTGTAAAAATTCTCACCGTTTTCTTTATCCTCAACCTTTTCTGTTGTATCATTTGAAACTGTTCCTTTGTTAAAGTGACTATATAAATATGTATAAAAATTTAGCTTATCTGTTCCGGTGCCGGCAAGCTTTGCTTGGGTGCCCTGCTTCTTTTCCCAAGAAACATCAAGTGCTTCTCCCACAACAAATTTACCATCGCACCAGCTATTTATCTGATTGTTAAGATCTGTTTCGTTAGTTGGTACATGCTTTAATTCATAGTCACCAATATTACTCTTAAGCAAATAACACATTGTAGTGTAATCACTGATTTCAGTAATTCGAGTTCCAAAAAATGTATAGCTGTCAATCTGAGTTAGCATTTTATCAAGGTTAGATATAATGTTATTTAGTCGCTCGATTAATTTGTTTACATCATCTGCATTCAAATATGTAGACAGGCTGTCTATCTCAGCTAAATCCTGCTTAGCCATTGAGGTGTTTTTCAGTTCACTTGAATCAGCAACATTTTCCCATTCGCCAGCCTTTTTTTCTAGCGTGCCACCTGCCTTTACGCTATCATACACATGTCCTAAATGTACAACTGCCTGTTCAAGATTGCTCTTTGCATCACTAATAGTTGTTCTATACCCTGTAACCTCTGAATACAATAAAGCAAGAGCTCCTTCTACACCTCCTGTAGAAGTTCTAGTACCAATTCCATTAGCATAGGTTTGGAGTTTAGAATTGTACTTTGGAAGATTCTGATTAAAACTCACCGCTACTAAATCAAATTTATTTGTCAAATCTGAATAGTAACTAGATAAAGCTTGTTCTGTTGCAGAACCACATATTTTTGCAGTAGTAGTCATAACACTTGCACCAGAATCGGTTGTTCCCGCATAGGTTGCAGTATGTCGTAGCATATTATATCTATCATAATAATATGCCATATTCATAACCCAGTTATAATAAAGATTACGACGCTTTGTTTGAACTAAAAACTGCAAACCATAAGTACCATCATTATATTCCAATAGCTGTTCTTCTGAGGATTTAACAGCATTGTAAGCATTATAACAATCTATAAGTGCATTCTGAACATTACCTGCTGTTGCCAAATTCTCTTCAGAGTATGTATTAAGCTCTGTGTACAATGGCTTTTTTGAGGTTTTAGCATTGTTAGTATAAAAAGCTGGAATAGTCTTTTCTTGGCCATCAACTGTTACCTTTACGTCTTCTATTGTGTAAATATATGGAGAAAACTCATCATACGATTGAGTATCATAAAGGTCTTTGATAATTGTTTTAGCAATATCATCCTTATAGTTCACTTCATATCCATCAAAATGTGATTTCATATCGCTAAAATAAGTATCTGATTGGATAAATCCACTTTTATTATATCTGTTTATATATTTCCATGCCTCTTGAGCATGATTCATCGTACTTTCTTGTTCTTTATAATATTCTTGTCTTTTATCTACAAGCTCTGTTTGCTTACTTAATGTAGTAAAGCTTTGAATTGAAGATAAAAAGCTTAATCCTGTGTTAATTGGTGCACGATATTTCATAAAATCGACAATTTGTTTTTCTATAATAGTAGCATTAGCAAGTGTTGCGTCATTTCTTTTAGCTAGATTAAAATCTGTCAATTCCATATTCAGTATATCAGCAGTATCGTCACCGTCGGCAACAAGTCCAAGCTGAGCCATAATTTGGTCAACATATCCTTGTGCATCCTCTTCGCTTACACCTGAAGATGTAATACAGGTTCTATAATAATCTTCAAGTTTGTCAAACAATTCGCTTGTATCTTGTGCTGTTGCAAAAATACCATACATATCTTTAAGCTCGGTATCGTAATCAGTCAACGCTGTATTTAACGCAAGATCGCCTGCAGATTCAGCGACACCTTTTGCTAATTTCACTTTTCCTGCATCAACAAAAAGTGATGAAACTGTCATCATAGGCACAAGAATTATAACAAGAAATATTGAAATTGCACCTTTTGTTTTATTAAAAAAATTCATAGTGTGTCACCTCTTTATTTGCTTGCAAAGCTTGAAATAAAATCATTTATCTTTCCAAAAACATCGGAAATCGACTGTCCGATTTTTGTTCCGTGGAACAAATCTATTACCATATCAGTGTTTCTTATAAATTCGGCTGTATCATTAACCGGAATCTCAGCTCTTGAGTTTAAAGTCAAAATAGGAGGAGCTTCTCCACCTAAAAAACTGATAGGAAACTTAATCTGATAGTTTACTTCTACTGAAAAAGTAGAATATACAACATAATTGTTAAATTTTGCAATGTTAGATTTTGAAGTCTTTAATTTAGGCTCCATATTTTTAAATAGTGATGTTGATTTACCATTAATATCACTTTCAACCGATGTGGCAATTTTATCCTCTATACTATTCATTCCACCAAATATGTATCTGTATGGTTCAGTTTTTAAGCTTTTAAGTGATGGAACCTTGTTTGTTTCCTTTAATGTTTGAAGTATAGGATCTGCACAATAGCCAGCACCCTCAATAGCTCTTGTTTCTACCACAGCTTCAACCTGAGCCTTTACATAATGTGCATTACCCATATAAATGAGAAAAAAAAGGATTATAAACATAATAGGAAACACAAAAGCTGCTTCTACTATCTGCACTGCACCATTTTCTTTATTCAATTTTCTCTTTAAATTTCCTAACATCATTATAGTCCTTTCTAAATAAATAGTTTTATGAGTAAGGAAAGCCTTCTGTTATTTTCAGCCTTCCTTACTCATCAGTGAAACTGGCTTTTATTCACCACTAACAGCACTGTTAGCATTTTCAGTAATAGTTCCGAAAAGTGTTTCAAGCAATCCTGTAACCTGCTCTTTGAAAACCAGAGCAAGAAGAACTGCAATACCAATAAGAACAACAATAGCAACAATGTTAACCTCGCCCTTCTCATCAGAGAAAAACTCACGAAGTCTCATCTTTGCAACTGTTCCCATTAGCATTAACTGCTGCATCTTCATGTCTTATTCACTCCTTTCATAATTATTAGATTTTCGCTATATAGTAAATTATGTATAGCCTGAAATTAAGCATTACCCAAATTGGTAAAAATAGGAATAAGTATCATAACAAGAATACCTACAAACATTATACAAATAGGAATAAGCAATTTACTTGCAGCCTTTTCACCTTCACGACGAACAAGCTGTTTTTTAAGCTGCCATACTTCTTTACTTTGCTCTTGCATCATTGCACTTAACTCACTGTTACCTTTGGTAATTCCCTGAATGATTGTAGATGTAAATTTTTTGATTTCAGGAATAATACAGCGTGTACCAAAGTTATAAATGGCATCAACATCAGAGACTCCGTTATTCATTTCATTAACAGCTATTCTCATCTCTGTATAAATAACACCCTCGCCTCCATAAGCAACCTCTTGCCATGCTTCACGCAAAATCATACCGGCATTAGTAAGTAGTGCCAGTTTAGATACAACCTCTGAAAAGTCGTGAAGTAGCTCTTCAGATCTTTTAAGTATCTTTTTAGCTGTTACTGTTCCAAAATAATAATATGCAAGTCCCGCAAATACTAAGCCAACTATTAAAGCAAGTATTTCAGATGAAAATCCATAAAGTGAAAATGCTATAACCAATATTGTCATAGACATTGTAATCTGCTGAGAATGAACAACTCTTAAATAATAATCGCAGTATTTACTACCATAAAGAACATCTAGCTCTTGTCTTAATTTACGGTCACCCTTACTTTTGTATTGATATTTGATTGTTTCCAGCACAGCATATCCAATACCGTATATTTCTTTAAGAGGATATTCATCTTCCTCTAACACATCAAATAACACATTGTATTTTTTGCCTTTTATATAGAAAAACAGCCACACAATTAAGGAGATTGCACCTAATGCTATAACTATATAATCAATAATTCCTAATTGAGCCATTATTATTCCTCCTTACATTTTAATATCAAGCACTGCTCTGCCGATAAAATATGCAATCACAAAGATTGCTATACTTATGGTAGTAGAAATAATACCGGTAGGAGTAACAAAATTAGCAGCAAACTCTGGACTCATCATTTTAATAACACCAATAAGTGCAATTGGCATAACTATCATAATATTTTGTTCCATTTTATTAGAGGTAACAAGAGTTTCAATATCTTCTGCAATTTCCATCTTATCACTCAAAATACTACGTGTATTTCTGATAATATCTTTTATGTTACCACCTTTGCGATAGCTTATTTTAAATACATTAGCAAAGCTCTTAATATCATCAATATCGCTACGCTCACCAAAATTCTGCAATACATCCTCTATCGCAACATTGTTGTGAATTCCAGAAATAATAACCTCTAGCTCCTTCAGGATATATGCATCCGAGTCATATTGAACCTTCATATCCTCGTAAACTGCAAAAAACGAATCGTTAACGTTTTTACCTGCTCCAAGTGATGTTGTTAATGCTTCAAGCATATCTCTGAACTGATGATTCAATTCACTTCTTCGTTTTTCAATAATTGATTTTACTCTCATCGGAATAAACAGTTTGCCTGCAATACACCCAATCACCAAAGGAATAACAATATTTAAAGTCCATGTTAGTGTGGTAGGATTACCAAACTCATCCTTTCCAATTCCACCGTAAAATAAATATCCTACACCTGCACCTGCTGCAAACGCAACAAGAAATGTTAAAATTTTTTCTAACGGCTTCATATTATAAACACGGTAATTTAAAACAGGCATATTCGTTGCCGACAAAAAAAATTCAGGCTCTTGTTCTACCTTTTTCTTCTTCAATTCAATCACCTCAAATCAATTCTTTTATGCCAGCAAGCTGAAGCTTCATAACATTTTCCATCTTGTTTTCTGTTCTTTTCAATGAACCAGATACCTTTTCCAGTGTACTGTTTTCATCTTCTTCAAAAACATAGAGAGGGTTTAAAATGATTTTTCCGTCTTCATATCTGACAACCTCTGTAATTTCCATTGTCTTTCTTGACTTATCACGCAAACGAGACAAATGGATAATTATATCAACAGCAGAAGCAATCTGCTGTCTTATTGCTTCTAATGGCAAGCCAGCTGCACCTTGAAGAACCATCGTTTCAAGACGACTAAGCATATCCTCGGTAGAGTTGGCGTGTCCTGTAGAAAGAGAACCATCATGACCTGTATTCATAGCCTGAAGCATATCTAAAGCTTCACCACCACGAACCTCACCAACAACAATTCTTTCAGGACGCATACGAAGCGAGGATTTAATTAAATCTCTAATCGTAATCTGACCTGCTCCGGCAGCATTAGCGTTTCTTGTTTCCAGACTAACCAGATTATCTACATTAGTAATCTGTAGCTCAGCAGAGTCTTCAATAGTAATTACACGTTCATCACGTGGAATATAGTTAGACAAAGCATTCAGAAATGTAGTTTTTCCTGAGCCTGTACCACCAGCAATAAATATATTGTATTTTGACTTTACAAGCAACTCTAATTTATGTGCGATTTCTGGTGTAATAGAGCCATACTTGATCAACTTTTCTATAGTCATCGGTGTTTTCGAGAATTTACGAATTGTAATAGTAGGTCCACAAAGAGCAATCGGAGGAAGAACAACGTTTACACGAGAACCATCTGGAAGACGTGTATCACAAATAGGATTAGCCTGATTTACTTCTCTACCAGCAAGACCAACTATTCTTTGTATAATGTCCTCTAAGCGTCTTTGACTTTCAAATTGCTTATCTAATTTAAACAATCTACCATTTTGCTCAATAAATATGTTTTCGGGACCATTAATCATTACCTCTGTAATAGTATCATCCTTAATAATACTATCCAAAAGACCAAATCCACGAATTGAGCTATATACCTGTTCTACAATCGAAACTCTTTGCTCAATAGGGCAGTAAATACCTGCAATCTTTTGAGCAACTATTTCCTCAATTCGCTCTTGTAACTCATCATCTTCTATACTATTCAACGGAAGATTTTCAGTTACGTATAATTTTATTTCTGCGACAAAATTCTGTTCTTGTTCAAAATGCATTTTTTCACTCCTCGTCAAATTTAGTTATCTTATCGAGTATATCTTTAAACTGCAACTGTTCGAAAATCATTTACATTGTTGCGTGTTCGAAACGAGGAGCACCACAATGTTGTTAATATCAATAATTGAAAGAGCTTGGAATGTCTTGTTGCTGAATTTATTGTAAACCAGACAAAATCGGTATTACTATCCAAAGCATTCAATACATTATATACTCTGAAAATTTTATTATCAGATACTTCTAAGCCATAAGCAACCCATACAACAAAATGTCCCAACTCACATATTGCAAAGAGTCTTTATTTAAATAAAAGTCGAACCCCTGTTAATTTAAACTCAGAAATTAGGTGTATAATCTCATCACAACACAGCTTTCAAATTTAAAAGCAGATTTATCACTTTACTTTTAAGTTGAAAAATAATATTACTTATATCGAATCGACATTCTCTAAAGAAAAATATATCAGCACTGCCAAATTTTAAATATTAAGATAAAAAGTGTTTCTTGTTTTGGGTAGCAAAACGCAAATCTACTACAGCTACCATTATCGATGCACCAGCTCTACCTTCTGATATTCGCAAATAGCTCCTTGTTAATACTACATTTCAGCAGTTTATGTAGTATTCTATTCTGAAACTTATGTTTATAACAGGCTTTACAGATAATCGCTTTAGAGCTTTTAATGTTTTTCTTGTTAGTTTCATAAGATTTTTATTCTTAAATCTACGTTATCATACACATAACGACATTATCTATATATACACTCACTACATTGTAACACCCATAGGACTAATTGTCAATTATTAACAATCGCACAAAAATATAATTATATTTTGTTAAAAATGATTTTAATAAAAAGAAACCCTCAAAATAAAATTAAGATTTATTTATCACTATTAAGCATATGAAATAAATTTTTCGCTTCTGTTGAGCCTATTTTTCACGCCTTATATTTTAGTATAAAGAGTGAATAAAGAGTTTTGAGCAAATTTTTATTTTACGAATAGAATATCAAAAATACCCCCTTAAAGCATTACTGAAATTTTTTGTTTTTTCAAGTGTCTACTTTCAGGGGGGATATTACTGTGTTACTTCAGATTAGGTTTTTATATGTGCTTAAACTAGAATAATCTGTAGCTATTAGATATGATAGCATATTTTAAAGATACAGGGACTACTCTTGGATTATTGAATCTATATATAAGGAATTATATGTACTATGGAATAATGGAACTGCTACTAACCAAATAGATAACCTACTACTTGGTTAATCTTTTATTAAATAAGAATGCATTATTTTTATTGGGTACTAAATGATTTAAATGCAAAAAAGCAACACCTGGTTCTGTTACAGTTTTATCAATAAACTTTGCAAGTATCTCACCTTCGTAATCCCAAAACTTTACTTCTTCTATTAAACTGTTTATGTGATTTCCCCAATATTGATCTGCTTCTAAGCCGTAAGGAAGAGAAGAACGATTAACCTTAGAATACTTCTCCATCAGCTCCCAACGAAGAGAGCTCATTTTCTCTCTAAGAATTTTAACTCCTTCTTCTCTTGTAAATTTTGTGACATCAAAAGCCTCATCTAATATGCCGTAGACATTTTTACCTTCACGATGAGTTGCGATTGTGGCAACAGGAAAACCAGAAGCTACTGCTATATCGTAAAACCCTGCAAACAAACCACTTGTCATTTCATTTGCAGAATTATTCCAGGTTCCCTCTGGAAATATCAAAATACTCGAACCAAAGCTTAAAGCACGAAGCATCTTATCTTTTGATGCTATACGACTACTTTTCTTCAATCTATTAACCAATATACAACCATTTGCCCAAGCAGAGATACCATCGAATGAATGCATTATTTGAGATAAGCTACCAATCAAAATGTATGTTTGCTTTTTTGCCATAATAACTGCATCAACAATATCATCCTTAAAGCTATGGGTGCTACAAAAAATAATTGGCCCTTTTGGCATTTTTGCAGAACGAATAATTTTTAGTTTTGTCCTTGTCGTAAAAGGTACTACAAATCTGACTAAAGGATTAATTATTTTTCTAATTATAGTTCCATACTTTGAAATAGTTTTTTCGGGATTATCATCTAATAAATATTCTAAAAATCTATTACGCAAAATCATTCCACCTAAAATAAAAAATTTGCACATTCAAAGTTACACACAGGAATGTGAAACTTCGTTTAGCTACCACACAAAAACCTGTTTAACACTAGAGCTTATTTAATAAAATACAGTTGTTTTGATTTTTCAGATATAGCTCTGACACAAATTACAAAATTAATTATTATAACGAATACAATTTGTCAAGTTTAAGTATATATTTAAATTATACAGCTACGTTCATACAAAGTAAATATTTATTTTAAATTTTTTAAGACTTATAGTATGGAATTACAGTTAAGCTTACTAAAACAAGACTTCTACAGAAAAATTCCCTATTTGCTATAAAGTAATGGCACAAATAAAAAAGAATATAACTACCGATAAATCCTATATTAAAATAAATCCATTATCAAGACTTGTGGCACTCATATTTACACCTATATAATACCTATGTAAATATCAGACATCTTGTCGGCAGAATTTACTAAGTACCTTGTCTTTTTTATTTCACGCATCTGCTTTTATTTAGGGCGTATCTGAAAACTAGAAATTGCACAAAATCTGAAGGAGTTATATAATAGACCTGTTCGATAACCTACATTTGGAAATTATAAATACCACAAATTAAAGAAACACGCAAAGCGAATCGTCTACGTTTATTTCTGTAACGAGAAGATAAAATTTTAAATCTTTTTATATAACGATTGATATGCTCAATATAAATTCTCCGTTTTGAAATAGCGAAATTATAAGCCTTTTCATCAGAAGTTAATTGATGTTTCTTTGAAGA
>JAXJTP010000050.1:0-40273 GCA_036309525.1 Acutalibacteraceae bacterium
AAAAGGCTTTACCCAAACTTCAAGTTTTGGTTTGTGCTAATCCGTAACTCCCCGACAAACCCAAATTTGTCCATTTGCTTTTAAATATTCTCTTCCAATCGTGCCTTTGCCTTAGCCATAAATTTTTCTGTTTTTACAGAAAATCTCTGGTGAGTGCCCTTTGCTATAAGCCCTGCGTTGTCATATGCCTCTACCGTAAACTCAAAGCGTCTACCGTCTGACTCTACAAGAGTTGCAACAGCATACACCTCGGCACCCTCTGCTGTAGCTGACAAATGCTCGATAGAAATTTTTGTGCCAACAGTAGTACAGCCCTCTGGCACAAGCTCCTGTGCAAGCTTGCACGCAGAATTCTCCATAAGAGCCACCACCATAGGAGTAGCATAAACCTCGGCAGAGCCACTGCCAACACTGCAAGCCAGCTTATCTCTTGTAACCTTACCTGTTACCCTTACGCTTTTCTGATTTTTATTTTCCATCAAAAACACAACCTTTACTATATTTTTCATAAAGTGTATAATACAAAAAGATTATAGCACAATAAAAAATCAACAACAAGATTAAGGACGATAATTAATGACAATAACAAAATTTGAAAAGGGCAAAAGACTCTGTATGCTTGACGAATTACGAGGTATAGCTATAATTGCTATGGTAATATACCATACAATATATTCAATGGCTTTTATCTTTCATCTTGATTTCAGCTACAGTATTTTCTTACAAGCGTATAAATTTCAACCACTTATCCCTATACTTTTTATAACGCTATGTGGAATATCCTGCTCATTCAGCAAAAGCAATTTAAAACGTGGAGCACTTATATTTGCCATAGCAATAGTAATAACAATAGCAACATATATTTTTATGCCATCAACAGCAATTATTTTTGGAATACTGCATTTTATTGGTATTGCATTGATTTTATATTCTATAACCGAAAAGTGGATTGATAAAATCCCTGAAAATATAGGTGCAACAATAAGCCTTGCATTATTTATAATTTTTTATAACATTCCAAATGGCTACATTGGCTACCAGCCATTTTTAAGCCTTGAATTACCACCACAGCTTTACAGCTGTTATCCACTTTTTGTTATAGGCTTACCAACACCTGATTTTTCTTCGGGCGATTATTTCCCACTTATTCCTTATATCTTTCTTCTATATTCCGGCTGTTTTTTAGGTAAGCTCATTTTAAAAAATGGAGCACCCGATTTTATGTATAAAAAGCTATGCCCACCACTGGACTTTTTGGGCAAGCACTCGCTTTTAATTTATGTAGCACACCAGCCATTGATAATTGGGATTTTATTTTTGGTTACCTCATTTCTTGGGGTATAACAGAATAATTAAAACCACAAAAACCACAGAAAAAGCTAATGCTTAATCTGTGGCTTTTATTTTTTTACAGCACACCAAACAGAATAAATCCTACAGTGTTAATTGCAAAGTTTGCAAACATATGGACAAACCACGATGAGTAGATATTATCGTTTATTTCATTCAGATAATTAAAAATACAGCCACCAAGAATCAGTCCAAAAAGCAACAATGCTAACGCACCAACGCCAAACATTCCTATCAGCATACCTACGTGATATACAGCAAACATTGCTGAGCTGAATATGTAGGCTATTTTTCGGTTTGTATATTTTTTAAGAGTCATAAATCCGTAGCCTCTGAAAAAGAATTCCTCCAAAAATGAATTCATAAGAGAAATATACAGCGACACATAAATAAAATTATCAGCAGTAATACCCATACCACTTGTAAGACTTGATGTAACATTAGAGAAGTCTATTATACCTCTGGTTAAAAGATAACCACCAACTATAACAGCATAAACACCAAGCCCCAGCAACAGCGATTTTAAAATCCCACTCTTTTTGAAAATAAACAGCCTTTTAAACTCCTTAAAATCACTTTTATTTATCAGAAAAAACAGCATAGGCAATGCTAAAAAGAATATTATTTTAATTGGAATTTTAACAAAATAATTCGGGTGCAAAATGGCATCTACACCAGTTACCACCAACGAAAATATAACAAGCGTTGCCACTATGCTTATACTCTTTTTATTAAGGATACCCTTCATATTACTACTCCCCTAAATTTGCAATCCATTTATATCGCAATCAATCCTTATATTTTAAATCTGCTACACTCCAAGCTGAAAGCACATTGCACATTATTTCTGCCTCTTTTTTAGCCTGTGGCAGGTCGTGGTCAAGATAGTTACCACATTCCTCTTTTTTACTGCCAGGAATTTCTCCCTCGAAGTCCTTTATAAACTCAAACGACTCCTTTACAAGCTGTATTACACTCTCTGCTGTTACAGCCTCTCTTACTATAAAGTAACAGCCTGTTCTGCAACCCATCGGGCCAAAATAGATTATATCATCTGCATATTTGCTGTTACGCACATAGGTAGCAAATAAATGCTCAACAGTGTGTAGTGCACCTGTTGCAAGAAAATCGTCATTGTTTGGCTTACGCATACGAATGTCATAGGTTACTATGTCACCGTCTACTCGTGAGGTATATAAGCCCTCTGTAAGTGTATCGTGATTAATTGTAAAGCTTGCTATCTTCTTCATTTTTTGTTCTCCTTTATTTTTACGTCTTTCTTTTTATTGTATATAAACATCAATATAGCCATACTACAAATTATTGCATAGCCCAGCCAGCTTAGCCAATCTGGAATTTGACCGAATACAAAAAATCCGAGTGAGGCTGAAAAGATAATCTGTGAATAATCGTATACCGAAACGTCTTTAGCTGGTGCATGGTGATAGGCTGAGGTTATAGTAAACTGACCACCTGCTGCCGACAAGCCTGCAAGCAATAAAAATGTAAGCTGTAGTAATGACATAGGTGTAAAGCTAAGAATAAGAAACGGTAATGTAACCAGGCACGAAAAGCCCGAGAAAAAGCAGACTATTATAGCACCCTTAACACCTCTTTGACCCAGCATTCTCACCAATGTATAGGCAAGACCTGCACACATACCACCACACAAGCCTATTAACGCTGGTATTGTGGCTGTATTTGTAAAGCTAGGCTTTATAACGCATAACGCACCAACAAACGCACCACATACTATAAGCATTTGCAATGGCTTAATTTTCTCCTTTAGCAGGAATATACTGAACAGTATCGCAAAGAATGGTGACATTTTATTCAGTATAGAGGAATCAGCCAGTGCAAGCTGGTCTATTGCGTAAAAGTTACATAGTATTCCTATTGTTCCAAAGCCCGACCTTAAAAGCAGTGGTACAATTGCGTTTTTAGGAATATGTATATCCTTTCTCTCTTTAATAAGCACTGCCCCTGCAAAAAAGAATGCCACAAAATTTCTGAAAAAGCTTTTCTGCACAGACGGTAAATCTCCCGATAGCCTTACAAACATATTCATAAGTGCAAAGAAAAACGCCGATAAAATAATAAGCACTATTCCCTTGTACAAGGGCTTTAGTTTTTTCCATTTTTCCAAATTATCGCCTCACTTTTTATAAATTTATAATTCGCTTAAATCAGTGAGATATATTATAAATAAACTCACCTAAAGCCTCACCAATATCCCCACCTGCAAGCACTGCAAATAAAGCCATTGCAACAAAAACACCTACACCCAAAAGCACCTTGTTCTTTACAGCCTTTTTAGCTTCGTTTTTCATATTATCACTTTTCCTTTCGATAGTATATTTGTAGTGACTTACTTTCAAATTTATAAATTATAATCTATTTAAAAATTCGTTTGCTTCACTACGACTTTTAAAAATATAAATTTTCTTACAGGAATATTTATCTAATAGCTCCAGCACCTTTGGTCTGTTTTCTACACCATAATTCCTGATAAATTCGATAAAATCTTTATCTTCCGTATCTTCTTGCTCTACCCAAGGCATATCGGTTCGTTTTTTACCTCTTCTTGATTTAACACCTTCAAGACAGACATCTAACGGATAATCCAGAAAGAACACTGTATCGCACACTTGCAATCTTAATTCAATAGTAGAAGCATAATTTCCGTCTATTATCCATTCATTTTTCTGAAGCACATTCAATAATCTTTCTTTAAAAACCGATTTATCTACTGATGTTTTATCCTCATTCCAGAACATTATATCAAGATGAAAAAGTGAAATATCTGTTTTGCTATGTAATTTTTTTGCAAAGGTACTTTTGCCACTTCCTGGACAACCAATTATTATAGCCTTTTTCATTTTTACACCCACTCATTCATCAGACTCATCATATTCAGAATCCATTGTTCCATATTCAATTTTAAACTCAACATCACCAAAAATATCAGTAAGAATCATTTCTGCTCGCTCTAAGAGATATCTGCATAGATAGGGTTCTTTAAATAAAAAGCCTACCTGAAATTCTATTTTTCTTACATCAGGATATTTTTCTGCATACTGCTTTGTGTCGATATATGCTATATATGTATTTAGCTTTTCCTGTAAAAGCAGTAAATGTCTGTTTTCATCTAACCAGTCCATTCCATCTGCTAAAAGCAATATCAGCGTAAATGACTCTTTGTCATAGGCAAGTCCGTCTATTATATCTGTTTTCTCTATATTCAGTCTTTCATCTTGCTCATCCATATTAACACCCCCAGCTACTCCCTTATTTATTTTTTAGTCCAATCTATATCCCAACCGTTCAACTGCTTCCAATTAAACTGCTTTTTAAAATCGTTATAGCATTCTTCACAAATGCAACAGCTCAAATCCTCTGGTATAAACCACCATTGGTGAGGATTATCCTCTACCTTGTTCCAGCAGAAAATACACTTCTTTAAATGGTCAGCATACTTAGTAATTTCTTCTCCATCTGTTGGATTTATATATTTATTTTTCAAATGCTTTACATCGTTTAACAAACGCCAATCATCTTTTTCAATCATACTTACCTCATACACTCAAGTGAAAATTCCACTTATTCCTCAACCAGCCTCATACCACAATAGCTACTGTAAAGCATTTTTTCTTCGCCATTGTCGAACCTGATTTTTAAAATATATTCGTCGTTGCTCTCGCTTGAGGCTGTTACTGTACCCATACCAAAGGCTTTATGCAATACCCTTGAGCCTTCCTCATACGAATGCGGAATATGCGAAAGCTCCTTTACTGGTAGCTTTAAATCGTCGCTTGTGAAAAAGCCATTTTCATATTCTATATATCTGCCGATAGCCAGTATGAAAATTCTGCCATAGCGTTTAAGCTTGTTTTCACCAACACCATTTACATTCAGAAAATCAGACAGCGTAACAGGTCGTTTTACACACATATCCTGCAATGCCACATTTGAGAAAATAATATATGAAGGCACACGCTCAATTTCGGCAAGCTCGTTTCTGATACTACGCAAATATTCAAACATTTCATCGCTAAGGCTGTGGCTTTTATATTCAACCTGTGGCTTTTCTGATTTTTCTCTTGCCTTTAGGGTGCTACCCTTTTTCAGCTTCATTTTTACGGTTTCTTCGCCCTTTAAAATTCTTACCGAGCCTTTACTTAGCTTGATAATAGGGAATTTCTCCTGTGTGCGTGTGGCATATTCATTTACTACTAAAAAGTCTATTATTTTTTTCACATTTGCTTCGGTGTATGACTTCATTAAGCCGTATGTAGATTGCTTATCAAGTCCCCATTCGAGTAGTCTTTGGTTTTTGCTTCCTCTTAAAATATCAACAAGCATTTTTGCACCAAAACGCTGATTAGTTTTTGCTACACAGGATAAAATCTTCTGTGCCTCAACTGTTATGTCTATTTCGTCAAACTCTCCGTTACAGTTTGAGCAGTTACCACAGTACTCCTCGTAGGGCTGTCCAAAATATTGCAGAATAAAGCCACGCAGGCAATCAGCAGTGTTACAATAGGCTGACATTTTGCTTAACTGCATAAGCTTATGCTCAATAACAATTTCGCATAGGGCTTCGTCCATTTCTTCGTTTTCTCGTGATTTTTCGATAAGAAATCTGTTTGTGGCTACATCCTTACCACTGTACAGAATTACACACTGTGCGTCATTGCCATCTCTGCCGGCTCTGCCAGCCTCCTGATAATAGCCCTCTATATTCTGTGGCATATTGTAATGCACAACATAGCTTACATCAGATTTATCTATACCCATACCAAATGCGTTGGTAGCAACCACAACCCTGCAACGGTCGTATATAAAATCCTCTTGATTTTTCTTACGCTCCTCCATTGGCATACCAGCGTGATAAGGCTTTGCATTTATGCCATTTTCGCAAAGCAGGTCGCTTACCTCCTCAACAGCCGAGCGTGTATTGCAGTAAACTATACCACAATCGTTTTTTCTCTCTTTAACAATGGTTAACAGCTGTGTATTTTTATTCTTTGGGTGAATAACCTGAAAATTAAGGTTTGGTCTGTCAAAGCCTGTTGTAACTGTGTAAGGGTTATCAAGCTTCAATATACGCTCTATGTCCTCTTTTACCTGTGGAGTTGCAGTAGCTGTAAAGGCTGAAATTATAGGTCTTGTACGTAATTCTGCTATAAAATCAACTATCCTTAAATAGTCGGGTCTGAAATCCTGACCCCATTGCGAAATACAATGAGCCTCGTCAATAGCAACCATAGATATATCAATATTTCTGCACAAATTAATAAAGCTGTTTGTCAACAGCTTTTCGGGTGCAACATATATAATTTTGTAGGCACCCTCCTGTGCTCTTGCCATAGCAACATTAAGCTGTCGCTGATTAAGGTTACTGTTGAGGTATGCAGCCTTTATACCCATATTAACTAATGCCTTTACCTGATCTATCATCAGCGATATAAGTGGAGATATAACAATAGTAACACCACTAAGCATTAAAGACGGTATCTGATAGCACACCGATTTACCTGCACCCGTAGGCATAACGCAAAGCACATCTTTACCATTTATTATGTTGTCAATTACCGTTTCCTGTGCTCCACGAAACTCGCTGTAGCCCCAATAGCTTTTTAAAATCTCATACTTGTCCATTCTGATATACCTGCTATTTTTTAATGATTATACAATATGCTGATAAAATTATATAATTACCTCTATTTTATCAGCCTTGCATTTGTCATATATTCTTTTATTCCAATTTTCTATCAACCATTCTTTACTGATACAATTCGGATTATTTTTAAACTGTGCCTCTGTTGGGAATACATATTCAATATGACCTGCCTCATAGCCCGAAACACAGTATAAAGCCAAAGGACAATGATTATCATCTACACTTGGATATTCACAAAGCATAAAATCAACATATTCTTCACAAAACGGAGCTTCTCCCTTAAAGCGAAAAATAGTCCCTCTGTAGAAGCTCAAGTCCTCACATTCACATAACGTCATAGTTATGTATCTCCTCCTATAGCCTAATCTTAACTAAGCACACTAATTTTTCTGATAATTATGTTTTATTCTATTCGTGTTTCTTTAATCTCCTGATTATTGTATATCATAGTCAGAAATTCAACTAAATTATTCGCAACAAAATAAATCTCGTTGTCCATCTCATTATCAATTCGTACAATTCTAGGCTCTCCTGCTTCATCAACCACTCTGAAATCCATATAATACATATCGTGACCAGCAGAGTCTGTTTCTCCAAAAGGAATACCAATATCTGGGTACTCCCATTCGTTTCTCCAGTTGTCAAACATATCCTCCAGTCCGTTAAAGCTATTTTCCTCTGGGGATATTCCATATATTACTGACAGCCAGCTTTCATACTTATGAGCTATAACTCCACCATTCTGCACCCTTAACAGCTCAATATAGGATTTTGGTAGCCTATAGCCTATATTCCTTTCAGCTCTGCTAATCATTTCAACTGTCAATACATCAAATCTGTATTCCTTTGAATATTCACTTTCGTTATTAAACAACTCACTCAAATTTATATCTTTAAACAGGCTCATAATATTTTACTCCTTATAAATCTATTAAACACACTAAAAAAACAGACACTTATATCCTTTTCATTAAGCATACACTCCAGATTATTTCCCATTATAAAAAAGTAAATGCTTTTAATAAATAAATCCAGCTTTTCCTTTGGCACAACAGCATACATACTGTTAGTACAGCCTTTGATTTCGCTTTTCACATGTCTGTTTTTTCAATTTTATACATTAAATCACCCATTAATTCATAAGGCTTTGGTTTTGCTCGTTTAAAATTTCTACAACGTCATCATCCTTAAAAACTACAATGTAGTTATATGGTAATGGCAGTATTTTAATCAAGGCTGGGCGAATATTCAACAGCTGATACGCATAGTAAGACTCATATCCCTCTGCTTTCTCAAAAACAGCCTTGCCATTTTCATCAAACGACAATGCGTCTACACACCAGCCCGATTTTCCTAAATCTGTAAACCTTTGCAGGCTGATATGTGGCTTATCCAAAGCATTTTTTGCAACTACTATTTCATCATCAAATCTTACATCTTCGCCAACTAATTTATACTGCTTTAAAATATCAAGCTGTTGGAATTGAATACCTAAAGCAAGTGTTAAATCCTCGGTTGTATCCTTAAATGGATTTTTAGTATAATCACAGGCTACAATGGTATAATCATCATTAGCATTTTTAACAAAAATAAAAACAGAAAAGCCTATTTCTATTTTATAGCCATCATTTATTTTATCATTTGGAATTTTATTAATAGCCTGAAACAGCACCTGTGCCTGTGGATATAAAACCTCTTCTACAGCAATTCTATAGGTAATGCCATTTATTCTATTTGTATATGCTTTCATTTTGATTTTTGCCTCTATTCATCAACCCAAATCGTCAACAAAGCCCTTTATAAGCTTGCCTGCTTCCTCTGGCTTTTGCTGATAAATCATATGGTCGCCAGCAAGATTAACAACCTTACAGTTACCCATTTTTTCAGCGTATGGCTTAATTGTGTTTTCTCTGCCGTCCTTGTACATATCAAGAATTTTCTTTAGGGTTTCATCATTGTCGTCATAGCTGGTTGCTCGTAGCTCGGTATCAATATTGTTAATTTCTATTTGGTGGTTTGTCCATATATTTGTTTCGATTATTTCTTCTTTAGTTGTAAAGCCCCAGCTTGCACAGATATATAGCTTTGGAATATCATTTGTAACTATTGTATTAAATGCATTCTGTGAATTCTCGGCTAATAAGCCTGCTTCAGAAACAGGTGCAATAGAATCAAGTGTTAAAAATGTAAGTGCGTCGCCAAGATATTGCTCCTCCTCTGAAAAATTGTCTGGATACTGATAGCTGTAATCTCTCAAAACATATCTGCTCATACCCATTTTTGCAAGAGTAGCAAGACATCTGTCACCCAAGCCAACCTTATAGGCTGACTCCTCCTCAAACGCTGTAGCACATAGCTGAGAACCATCTACAAAAACAATTCCCTCTATTTCATCAGGATAATTACTAGCCCAATAGTTTGCATAAGCACCACCAACAGAATGTGGCATAAGTATGTAAGGTGCTTTTACCCCAGCGTTTTTAAGAGCCTTGCGATAATCCTCTACTATGTATTCAAGTGTCATTTCGTTGTCTGTATCATCACTAAAGCCATAGCCAGCACGGTCAACAAATATAACCTGATTATCCTTTTCAAGCTCCTTTGTCATCTGACGAGCAGTAACCGAATAGTCACCTGAGCCTAATCCAGCCAAGCCAATTATAGTATGCTTACCGTTTTCGTTGCCGAATTTAGCAACATTCAAGCTATAATCGCCAACAGAAACAGGGTTGTAATAGCCCTGAGCCTTAAGTGACTCTATCTCTTTATTTGTTCTTACCCTGTGCACTGCAAAGGTTACCAACGCAAACGATAAAATAGCTGATAATAAAAATATCACTATTACCATAATTACTTTTTTAATGCTCTTTTTTTCAATGCTCCTCTGTTTCATAGCTCTACACTCCTAATATCAATTAAATACAATCCTGACTAAGCACACCATACTTTTCGTAGGTTGCTGTTTTTACTATTTCGTTTTGCTCGTTTACAAAAACAACCTTTGGCTTATGCTGTTTAACCTCTTTGTCATCAAGCTGACAGTAAGCCATTATAATTATATGGTCGCCCTTTTGTACACAGCGTGCTGCTGCACCATTCAGGCAAATCATACCCGAGTTAGGCTCGCCTGCTATTGTATAGGTTTCAAATCGACTTCCGTTTTCAATGTCTACTATCTGAACCTTTTCATATTCGTATATACCAGCAGACTCCATAAGAACAGGGTCTACTGTAATACTGCCTATATAGTTAAGCTCTGCCTGCTGTACCACTGCACGGTGGATTTTTCCTTTTAGCATTGTAACCTGCATAGTATATCACCTTTCTTATTTTTCTGCTCCGTTTTCAATTATAAAGTTATCAATCAATCTTGTTGTACCTATATAAACTGCAACAGCTGTAAGAATATCGCAATCAATAACCTCTACTGGATTAATCTGTGGGAAGCTTGCTATCTGTACATAGTCAATCTTCGCAAGTGGCTCGCTGTTGATAATCTCTGTTATCCTATCAATAACAACCTGTGCATTCTTTTCGCCATTTAATACAAGCCTTTTACCCTCCTGCAATGCCTTACTTAAAATAACAGCCGACTTACGCTCCTCTGGTGAAAGATATGTATTTCTTGAGCTTTTTGCAAGTCCGTCAGCCTCTCTGATTATAGGGCAACCTATGATTTCAATATCAAAGTTCAAATCTCTTACCATTCTCTTTATAACAGCAAGCTGTTGAGCGTCCTTCTGACCAAAATATGCTCTATGTGGTGCAACAATCAAAAATAGCTTTGATACTACTGTGCACACACCCTTAAAATGAGTTGGTCTGCTCTTACCACAAAGCTCGTCTGATGGGCCTGTGATGTCAACAAAGGTTGAAAAATCTGGGAAATACATTTCCTCTGCTGTTGGGTAGAAAATTACATCTGCACCAGCCTCTGTACAAACCCTTGCGTCTCTGTCTATATCTCGTGGGTAGCTTGCTAAATCCTCCTTAGGACCAAACTGAATAGGATTTACAAAATCGCTTACAACTACTCTGTCGTTTTCTCTGCTTGCTCTTTCTATAAGGCTTGCGTGACCCTCGTGAAGATAGCCCATTGTAGGCACAAAGCCTACTGTTAAGCCCTCTTTTTTCCATTCCTTTACAATTTCTCTTACCTGTGCAATAGTGTTTACAATTTTCATTTTCATTATCTCCTTAAATTAATACAGCTTTTCTATAATATCATCATCTATTTTATAGGTATGCTCCTGCTGTGGGAAGCTACCATTGTCCAAATCATCTATATAATTCTTGAATGCCTCTTTCATAACACTGCTTAAATCGGCATATTTTTTTACAAACTTAGGTGTAAAATCTGAGTACATTCCAAGCATATCCTGATATACAAGCACCTGACCGTCACAGCCAGCACCAGCACCAATGCCTATTGTTGGTATTGTAAGAGCCTTACTTATAAGCTCTGCAAGCTTAGCAGGCACACATTCAAGCACAACTGCAAAGGCTCCTGCTCTTTCAACTGCCTTTGCGTCATCAAGTAGCCTTTGTGCGTCATCAGCTGATTTACCCTGTACCCTATAGCCACCAAGAGCATTTATAGCCTGTGGGGTTAGCCCTAAATGTGCCATAACAGGTATACCTGCGTTTGTAATGGCTTTTATCTGCTCGCAAACCTCTGTGCCACCCTCTAGCTTTACAGCGTTTGCTCGCCCCTCTTTCATTAGTCTGCCTGCATTTACAACAGCGTCATAAACTGATGTCTGGTATGACATAAAAGGCATATCTATAACCACCATTGCATTTTTAGCACCTCTTGCAACTGCTCTGCCGTGGTGAATCATATCCTCTACTGTAACAGAGATTGTATCCTCATAGCCAAGCACAACATTACCTAAAGAGTCACCAACCAAAATTGCATTAATTCCCGACTCGTCCATAAGCTTAGCTGTAGAATAATCGTATGCAGTAAGCATACTTATTTTTTTGCCCTGCTCCTTACTTTGCTGAAATGTTGTAACAGTATTTTTCATTTTAGTAACTCCTCCTGTATATAGCTGTATTTTTCGGCAAGCTGTTTTTCACTGTTTTTACGCTGTGCCACCTTTACAACCTGCTTTGCAAGCTGTTTATAAAGCTGTGTCTGCTCGGTGTTAAGTACAGACAAATGCTTTTCAACAGTAGCAACATCACCACGCTCAATAGGGCCTGTAAGTGCATACTCTACACCGTTTTGCAAAGCGTTTTCTAAATTATTCTTCATAAGTGGTGCAAGCAATTTATAGGCACTATCCTTTTCAAAGCCACATTGCAACAGCATATCAGCCACTGCACCAAGCAAGCCAAGCAAATGGTTGCTAGCCATAGACGCAGATGCGTGGTATAACGCTTTTTTCTGCTTGTCTATAACACAAACAGTATTACCACATTGCTTAAAAACAGGCACTACATTCACAAGAAATTCATTACAGCCCTCTGCCGTAAATACTACACTATCAAGCCTTTTGTACGAATTAAACCTGTCACTGAATGCATACATAGGGTGTATACTGCCTGTATAAGCACCGTAATATTCTGCACCACCTAAAACATCAGATGATAATGAGCCACTAAAATGACCAATAAATTTATTCCTAATTAAATCCTTGTCAATGCACTCCCACACATTGCCTATTTCACAATCCTGTGTAGCAATAAAAAGGGTATCGCTTGACCTTACTAAATCGTTAAGGCTTGTAAAAGCCTTAGTATTACAAAAATCGGCAGACTCCAAAGCTCTGCTATAATGCCGACTATAAAAGCCAGACAAACTATGCTGTGGTGCGTGCAAAGAGATATATTTTGCTACCGACGAGCCAGCTCTGCCAGCACCTATTATGCCAATTTTCATACTATCACCTCCACTAAAAAGTGTGGCAATATATCAATCTGATGCAGTTTCTGTGCGAATACTACTCAATAAAAATAATATCACATATCATCAGTTTGAGCAATAAATAGCACTTAAAAATTCTGTACAAACATCTGGCAACAAAGGCAAATTTACAGTATATTTTTTATATTTTAAAGACACCTTTAGCAAGGCTATCCCTGTATTTATCTCCTGATACAAAAACGACCGTAATAGCATTTGGTAAAATAAATTAATTTTTATGTAAAATATAGTTGACATAATGATAAGTATATGATATATTAAGCTTGAGGATCCGAAAGACAAATTTTTACACATTTTAATTTAATGGAGGAACACATTATGAACGAATTTTCATTACCATTTTTTACTATTTTCTTTATAATAATAATAATTGCCCTTATTATTATTAGCATATTAAAAATTAAAAATAAAAAATCAAATTTTGATGAACGCCAAGAATTAGTAAGAGGCAAAGCCTACAAATACGCCTTTTTCTCAATGGCAATCTATGGAGCTATATATTTACTATGCTCTATGTTTATCGAAAAGGAATTTTTAACTGCATCTATGGCTCTTATAATTGATATGTTTATCGGCTTGGTTGTATCTGGTGTTTATAGCATATGGAACGAAGCATTTTTCACCTTGAATATAAAACAATCACCAAAAGCCTATATAGTACTTTTAATTTGGGTTACACTTTTAAACTCATACACTGGAATTAGTGCTATTATTGATGGTAATATTATCGAAAATGGTACACTCTCAACTGCTAGTATAAGCCTAATAGGTTCAATATCACTTACAATTATTTTAATAACAATACTTATTAAATTTATCGTAAACAAAAAAGCTGAACATAAAGGCTGATTTAAAGATAAAATCTGCTTTTTACACATTTAATTTAATGGAGGATTTATTATGACAGATTTTTTATTAATAATTATTACTCTTGTTTTTATGGTTACATTTATACTTATTGTATCCAAATTTTCAAAAAACAAAAGCTATAACTTTGATGAACGCCAAGAGATTATTCGAGGAAGAGCGTTTAAATACGCATATTTCTCATATTTAATCTATGGAATTGGCTATAGTGCAGTTTCAGATCTGCTTGAAAAGGATTTTATGACAACTCCAACTTCTTTTCTGGTAGGAATGTATATATCATTAATCATATTTGCAGTTTACAACATATGTAATGAAGCGTTTTTTGCATTTAATCAAAAGCCTGTAAGCTATATATTAATATTTTCTATAACTACTTTATGTAGTGGATTCAGTGGTATTTCTGCAATCATAGATGGCAGTATTATAGAAAATGGTGTGCTTACTCTTGATTGTATTGGCGTAATAAGCTCAATAACCTTTGCTATTATTTTAATTGCAATGCTTCTTAAAATGATTATAAACAAAAAAGCTGAACAGGAAGGCTGATTTAAAATGAAGAATTTAAAAATGAAATCTGCCAGAGTTGCCAAGGATATGTCACAGCTGGATTTAGCAAACGCTGTTGGTGTATCCAGACAAACAATAAGTGCAATAGAAAAGGGCGACTATAACCCTACCATAAACCTATGCATAGCCATTTGCAAAACACTTGATAAAACTCTGGACGAGCTATTCTGGGATTAAGATTATATATTAATATCTATTATAGAGATAAGCAAATTTGGGTTTGTAGGTGTGAGCTGTCGCTCACACCAGAGGAAAGACAGCTTAAAATTTTTGATTAAACTTTTTCAAAAGATGCAATCAAAAATTTGTTTTTTCGTTATTTAATCAATATTAGGGCTTGTTTTTTTAAAGAAAAAGTGCTGGATTTCGGGGCAAAATAGACAGTGCTTTTGATTTTTCAAACAAGCCCTAGTTTCAAAACAACATAGCAACACCCCACAAAGTAAGCTGTAGCTTGCTTTGTGGGGTGTTTGTTAATTATTTGCTAAATTTTTATCTATATATTCAAAATATGGCTTACGGTTATAAACACTATCAATGTTATTTTTGTACCATTCAAATTGCTCTTTTAATCCTTTTTCTAAATCCATTGTTTCAGGCATAAGCTCATATTGTTTGGCAACATCAAGGTAATAATTATAATCATAAAAACAGAAATAATCTCGTTGTGCAATATTTTTATTTATGGTTACAAATTCAGGAGTTTTTCCAGCTACCTTATAGCAAAGCTCTACCCACTGTTTTATTGTAACAGCCTCTTTATTTCCTACATTAAAAATCTTGTTTTCAGGGTGTTTTTCAAGAAGTATTTCAATAAATCTACAAAGGTCAAAAACATTGAAAAATTGTAGCTTCATTTCATTTTCAGGAAGATAGAATTTTCTGTTAGCCATAGCACAATCGAATGGTAGTGCCTCACGGTGTAGATTTTCATATACACCATAAAAATAAGGTGGTCTTAATATGTAGGCTTGCTTAACATTTTCCTGCAGATATTTTTCTGCTTCAAGCTTATTAATTCCGTAATCTCCCCATACAGAATTTTTTCCACATATTTGTTTCTCGGTAAAAGGCTGTGGGTTTGTTTCGGGATATACAGCACTTGAGCTGATGAAAATATAATCATTAAACGAACCAATAGAATTCACAAGTGTACTCACCTGTTCTTTGTTGTACGCTGTGTCAACAACTACATCAAAGTGTAAGTTTTTCAGCTTGTCATCTAAGTTCATTCTGTCGCCCTCTATCAACACTACACCGTCAACTTGTTCTCTTGTGTTTCGATTTATTACATAAACCTCGTTGCCCTTGTTTACAAAATACTCGGCAACATATTTGCTGACAAAGGTTGTTCCACCTGTAACTAAAATCTTCATATCCTTAACTCCTTACTGATTTTAATATAAAATTACTCCTTGCCTATGAGAAAATTCCTATCTTTAAAACCTCCCTACATCGATTGCTATAATCATTTTAACAAATAATTCTGGAAATAGCAAATCTCCCCCACAAAGCAAGGCGTAGCTTGTTTTGTGGGGGAATGCTTTTAATTATTTATCCTTTTTGTCTTTCTTATCTTTTTTGTTCTTTTTAGTGTCGTATATGAAAACTACATTTTCTACTGTAGTACTCCACGCACCAGAAACCTCGCCTATGCTGTTAAGCACACTGCCAAGCTCCTTTTTAGGCATAGCTACATATGTGTCTTCATGGCATTTATTCTGACCATACATAACAACATCATCTGCAAGCTTATTACCACGAATATCAACATGGCTTATAACTACCTTTGAGTTAAAGTAAACCTTCTGGTCTATTATCCAAACCTCGCCAGAAACCTTATAGCCAGGGTGATTTGCACCAGGATCCTGTGCAAAAATTCCGTCACCGAATATTACCTGAGCTTCGTCAACATCTAAGCCCTCGTAAAGCCACCAGCCGTTGTTGTTTTCTACTGTCATAAGCTCGCCTGGCCACTGCTCTGTAAGTGCTCTTGCAGAGCCACCTCTATCATCATACAAATAAATGTGTGGTGCCATCCAGCCGTTTGCGTTATAGTAATGAATTTTTAGTGGAGCGTGCTCTACAGGCTTATTGATATAGGTTACTGTTGTATCCTCACGAATTACACCTAATGCCTGTGGTAGCTTATCGGTGTCTAGCTCGTAGCCTGGTACAGATATATGCTTTACTACATATTTGTCGCCCTTTTTCATTTTTCTTGTTGTAGTAGCTGTAACAGGTATACCCTCATCTGTAATCTGTCGGGTTGAAAGCACATAGTTCTCTCGTGCGTCCTTCTCGTAGAAATACTTAACCTCAATGTCCTTATCTCCGATAACACCACTGTGGTCGCCTTCGCTGTCAACAAGCTTGTAATCGAACAGAATACTTGTGTAAGGGTATGTTCTGTAGGTTGTTCCCTTTAGATAGTGAGAAGAAACCTCTCTTACAACTCTGTCTGTATCCTTATCAATATGCTTTACAACAACTGTATGATAGCTCTTTTCAGCCTGCTTTCTTCTTTCAAAGGTGTCGTCATCTACAAGCACTAAAGCACTTCTTGGAGGAACATTAATTGAAGTACCGTGAATTGTACCTAGCTTTTCTACACCAGCTCTGTCGCTGTTTACTACTACAGCCCATGTTTCTGGAGTTTCGGCACCGTTTACCTTAAGGTCAAGGTACTTTGGAATAGAGCTGTTGTTTACAAGCACTGCAACAACACCCCATTCTTTATCGGCATTCTCAGTAGTGTTTCTTAAGGTGTAGCCTATTGCACTTCCGTTTTCTACAAAATAGCTGTTCGCAGAGGAAGAACCATCGCCAGCTCTGAATGGTGAGTAGGCTGATCTTAGTGCGATAAGACCCTTATAATATTCTACCAGATTGTTGTATTTTTCAACTCTGGTCCAGTCAATTTTATTTACAGTATCTGGTGAACGGTAGCTGTTGTGGTCACCGTACTTTGTTCTTGCAAATTCTTCACCAGCTAAATAGAATGGTACACCCTGAGATGTAAGAACAATTACAGCAGAAAGCTTATTCTGAGCCAGCAGAATGCTGTTGCTTCCGTTGTAGTCGTTACTACCGTTAGATTTCAGAATCTTATCCCATAGTGTAAGATTATCGTGTGCAGAGTTGTAGGTAATGCACTGCATAGGCTCTCTTGCCCATCTGCCGAATATGTCGCTTGCACCACCAAGCATACCTGATTTAATCTCGTTAGTAATATGTGTTGCACCCTGAATATATCCTATTGACTCGTCGTCAGTGTTACCTTTAAGAGCATTTCTGATTTTGTCGCTGAACATACCAACTCTAGGGCTTACCTTGTATGCGTTTGCACTTACACAGGCGTAGTCACCGTGTATACCGTTACCCATCCAATCAGCCATCCAAGGCTCACCATACATTAAAATGCGTGGGTCTATTTCATCAAGAGCCTCTCTGATTTTGTTCATTGTAACTACATCATGACAGCCCATAAGGTCAAAACGGAAGCCGTCTATATGGTACTCCTTAGCCCAATAGGTAATAGAATCTATCATATATTTTCTGAACATTGCCTTGTCAGAGGCTGTAACATTACCACAGCCACTGCCATTAAAGTACTCGTGTTTTGAATACATTCTGAAATAATAGCCAGGTACAGTTTTCTCAAAACAGCTATCGCCAGCTGAATAAACATGGTTATATACCACGTCCATAATTACACCTATACCTCTGTCGTGCAACGCCTGTACCATCTGCTTGAATTCATTGATTCTTACCTCGCCCTTTGCTGCGTTGGTAGAGTAAGAACCCTCTGGTACATTAAAATTCACTGGGTCATAGCCCCAGTTATACTGTGAGGTTTGCATAGCCTCGTCAACAGAACCAAAATCGAACACAGGGTTAAGGTGAACATAATTTATACCCTGCTCAACCAGATATTCAACACAGGTAGAGAAGTTTTTCTTTTTGTTTATCTTTGTTCCACGCTGAGTAAACGCAAGGTATCTACCTCTGTTTTCAAGGTTTACACCTGATGTTTTACTGATAGAGAAGTCACGTACATGAACCTCCCATATAACTGCATCGGTAGGCTTTTCTACAAGCACGTGCTTGTCGTCCTCCCAGCCCTCTGGGTTAGTAGATGCCAGATCTACAACCATTGAACGGTTACCGTTTACACCTACTGCCTTTGAATAAACATCCTGTGTTTCTCTTGCTATACCCTCTACCTCGATAGTGTAGGTATAATAAACACCCTTTAGGTCGCTTGCTACAGCTACACTCCATACACCTGTTTCAGGATTTTTCTTCATATTTGTTGATATGATTTTACAAGCTCCCTCTTCAACATCTGAGCCTGTTCTGTAAAGGTTAAGTAAAACCATATCTGCACTTGGTGCCCATACCTTAAACACGGTTTTCTTTGGAGTATAGTTTGCACCTAGATCGTTACCGTCGTATAGTGGGTAAAGCTCTTTTGCGTTGTAATACTCACCAATGCTCTGGTAGCTCTCCTGCAAGCTTTTTCTTTCTGTGTTGTTAGATGTTTCTGTCATACATACGAGATTAAAAATAAATTAATCTCTTTCCTCTCTTTCTGTCTGTGAAAATTACATTTTATAAAATAAGACACCTGCAATTCAAAACGGATATTACTTAAAAATGTCTTACAGAATATATATTGTAAAATATATGCAACAGCAATACAGATGTGCCATTTTGGGCTGATTCTGTACTATATGCAATTATTCCATAATACCATTCCCAAATATCCTGCCCTAAATTGCAGGTATAGCAATTATTCTTTATTTGTAGTTGAAAAAATTTTTGTGAAAAATCCAAAAATTTTTAATCTTATCAGCTCTATAAAGCCACAGCCCACAAATATAGCAACACAAGCCAATAAAGCCAGTATTATAAATAGTGGTGTGTCGTATAATGCTTCATTCTTTAAGCTTACAACATCCCATAGCCATTTACGTGCCAATGGGTGCTCGTGAATTGTATATACGCCCAGTGTTGTGCCAGCTATTGTGTTTACAAGCTTAGAGCTGAAATTGAAATCTCTGAAGAATAAAATCAGGAACACCGACTCAAATATAACAAGTGGGTTGTTAAACATACCACACACCTTACCGTATTCTTCGAAGGTGTAGTTAAGTCCCATATCTACTATACATAACATTACAAAGAAAATAAGATATTTTATCTTAACGTCTGTTTGACCGTCTTCGTTTTTCTTCTGAGGTACAAACAGCCTTAAATAGCCACCTATAAAATAGAAAAGCAAAAAGCCAGCCATACTTTTGCCATAATAAGGGTCTACAACCTTGTCGATTTTAAACACCTTATTAAGCCCCCCAATGCCGGCAAGGGTTGACCATATACTCATTACAAAAAAGACTATTCCCACAAAATACAGGTACTCCTTTTTTGTTAAGGTTACAAGCATTCTGTTTATAAATGGACTTAACAGTAATATTACTATATAGTTACTTAAAAAATACCACGTTTTTGAAGTTAAAGGAAAAAATACCTTTGCAACAGACGCAGTATTTACCAGCTCAGGAGATATTATAAAGAAAATAACTGATATTCCTATGGAGTAAAAAATCATAGCACCATAGGTGGTTAATGCTCGTTTAGTGGTTTTCTTTATATCAAATTTGGCTGTTATCATAAAATAGCCTGTTATCATTATAAAAATATCTACAGGTGCTCGACAAAAGCTCCATATAAATAATGTTGCAAACCTGTCCAAATCTCCTGCATTAGCAGAGCCTGCACGTAATCCTCCATACTGATATAGGTGAAGATATATTATCTGAAGCATAGCAATTATTCTTAATAATTCTATGCCAGACTGACGTTCCTTCTTTTTCATCATCAGACCTCCATAATATACAAATTATTATAACATAAACTTTACAAATAGACAAACGTCTTCGCATGGAATTTTTCACAATTTATTCGTTTTGCTTTTCATCAATTTGCATAAAGTTACTTTGTCAATAGACATACTCTATAACAAATTATACATATATTTATAAAAATCTACTATAGATTATTTTTAGCTTTTCATCTTTCTTACAAGCACAAAGCAAATAAAGGCAACCAGATTTACAATTACTATGCTTGCACCTGTTGGAGTGCTGTACAGATACGAAATTGAAATTCCTATAAAAAAGCAAACCACAGAGAGAATAGCAGATGTAATTATTACGCTTTTAAAGGTTTTGCACACCTGCATAGCAGTAAGTGCAGGAAAGATAATAAGGCTTGAAATAAGCAGTGTGCCCATTATACGCATACCAAGCACAACTGTAAGTGCTGTTAAAACAGCAATAATAATATTATAAAGCTCTACCCTTGTGCCTGTAGCCTTAGCAAAGCGTTCGTCAAAGGTTACAGCAAAAATTCTATGGTAAAAGATTATGTAAACAGCTATAACTATTGTCGAAAGCGAAACACTTAGTATAGCGTCAAAGGTAGAGGTAGCTACAATGCTACCAAAAAGGTAGTTGCTTATATCGGTATTCATTCCGTTTTGCATAGTTGCAATAGTAACACCAATAGCCAATGCACTGCTGGAGATAATTGCAATAGCAGAGTCGCCATTTATTTTACTGTTTTCACTTAGCCTTAGCAACAAAAAGGCACCCAGTACAACCACAGGAATAGCTACAGGCAACGGTGCCCAGTTAAACGCCGAGGCAATAGCCAACGCACCAAAGCCAACGTGCGAAAGTCCGTCGCCAATCATAGAGTACCTTTTTAATACCAGACTTACACCCAGCAACGCCGAGCATAATGCAACAGGTATACCCACAACTAAGGCACGTACCATAAAGCCATAATTAAACATTGTAAACAGACTCATTACAACGCACCTCCATTATTTTCTTTATCAAAGCTCAAATGCTTTTTCTGATGATTTTCGCATTCGTCACAATGGCAATTATGATATAAAAATCTACTGCCAAGCGTGCTGTGCTTATATTCCTCGGTAGTACCAAAAAACATATCGCCATTTACACACAGATGAAGAATGTGCGTAGCGTCAGCCACAGCACTTACAATGTCGTGCGAAACCATAATAACTGTTATATTATCCCTTCGGTTAAGCTCCTTGATAATAGAATACATATGAGCCATAGCAACAGGGTCAAGCCCTGAAACAGGCTCGTCCAACAAAATAAGCTTACCAGTAGCACATAATGCTCTTGCAAGTAATACTCTTTGCTGTTGTCCACCCGAAAGCTCTCGGTAGCACTTCTTTTTCAGATTAGGTATGCCAAGCCTTTCAAGATTTTTCTGTGCTATTTCTTTATCCTCTTTACTATAAAAGCCTGCAATCCTCTTTCTGTTAAGTCTGCCCGACAATACAACCTCCCATACAGAGGCAGGAAAATCCTTTTGTACAAGCGTTTGCTGTGGCAGATAGCCTATTTCCTTTTGCTTTAGTCCATCATCAAACAGAAATTGTCCGTAATTTGGTGTATGTAAGCCTAAAATACCCTTCATAAGAGTACTTTTACCCGAACCATTTTCTCCTACTATGCATAAATAATCACCTGCATTTATTTTAAAGCTTAAATCCTTAAGCACAACATTTCCGTCATAGCTCATAGTTACACTATCACAGCTAAGTATAGCCATATATGCACAACCTTTCTGTTATTAATTTTTGAATTTGGGCTTGTTTAGTAGCTACGCACAAAGGCTGATAGAAAATTGTAGGGCAGGGATTTACTCCTGCCGTTGTACAAATTTCTGAATTCATCATCATTTTATCAGCCACTACACAGACCTGTTCAACACATAAAGTGCTAAATTAAGATACCCTGCAAAGGTTACCCATATTAAATATGGAATCTGCAACAAAGCAGATGCTTTATTGATTTGTGCAAAGCTTATTATCATAGCAACTATAAGCAACCATAGCATAACAAGCCACACAAAGGCAAACAGCACATTGCCAATATTAAAGTATATTATAGACCACAGAAAATTAAAAATAAGCTGAACACTATATATAGTAAGTGCCACATATTTAAAATCATTGTCAGACTGATAAATCATATAGGCAGATATACCCATAAGTATGTAAAGCACTGTCCAAACCACAGGAAAAAGCCACGCTGGTGGCGATAACGGTGGCTTTGTAAAGCCTTCATATACCATAAAGCTATCAGCTGTAAGAATACTGGCAAGCAGTCCCACACCCAAGCTGATAAACAGACTTATCGCCAGCTGTTTAAGATTTACATTTTTAATCATTCAGCACACACCCTTTCTTTATTTAAGAATATGTCTGAATATGAATTAATATAACCTGATTTTACAGCTTCTTTATAAGCCCGACAATTATTTTACCCATTTTCTCTGATGATGCCTTTGCTACTCTTTTTACCTCCTCGTGAGTTACAGGAGTATCTGTTAAGCCAACAGCCTTATTGCTTACCATACTTATTCCACATACCCTCATACCAAGGTAATTAGCAACCATAGCCTCGCAGGCTGTGCTCATACCAACTGCGTCTGCACCCAGCAAGCCAAACATTCTAACCTCGGCTGGTGATTCATAATTAGGGCCAGAGGCCTGTAAATAAATGCCCCTTTGCATAGCAATATTATTTTCCTGTGCAGAGCACTCTATTTTTGATATAAGCTCCCTATTATAAATGTTGCTCATATCCGGAAAACGCTCACCGTAGCTGTCGTTGTTTTCTCCTATAAGTGGAGATGGCACAAAGCTACTTATATGGTCGGTAATAATCATTAAATCGCCTGCATTAAATTGTGGGTTAATGCCTCCACTTGCGTTGGTAAGAATAAGAGTATCTGCACCTAAAAGCCTCATAACACATACAGGTGTTACAGCCTGTTGCATTGTGTAGCCCTCATAGTAATGTATTCTGCCCTGCATTACTACAATATTTTTATTTTCTATGCGTAGAAATATAAATCTTCCCCTGTGTCCACTTACAGTTGATACAGGGAAATCGGGTATATCGCTATACTCTATATCTGCTATAATTTCTGCATTGCCGAATATATCACCTAAACCCGAGCCAAGCACTACTGCTAACTCGGGTTTAAAATTGCCTATCTTATCTTTTATATATTCAGCATATTTTTCTGCCTTTTTCATATCCATAGATATTACCTCGTTTGCATAAAGCTTACATAGTATCAAAGCCAAAGCGTTGGTAACGGAATAATATATTATCTGCCCATGCCTTATCTATTTTTATAAAGCCCTTCATAGAGCGTTCCTTTTTACCTAGTCTGCTGACTATGCTCCACGACTTTTTATATACATCAAGCTTTGTTGTTTGTGTATATACTTCCTTTTCTGAACCTAAAAAGAAGGTAAAGCCCATTATATTATCCTCTTTATTATATACCGAAAAATAGCCCTCCTTAGCCTCTACATTCTTTTTCTTTTGTACAGCACCAGCTACAGCTACCTTTGTAAGCTCTACAGCCATATCGTCAAGCTCTGCTTCAAAAATAATTATTTTCTCTCTGAACTCATTAAATGTAGGAACTATTCGTTTTGTTATTTTCGGCATATCCTCAAATTCCATATCAACTGCACGGTCAATCATCTGACCCTTTTCTATGCCTGGTATAAAATAAACCATAAATTTATTTTTAACATCATTATATAAGCAAGGGTAATATAGTCTTGCTCTGTATTCACAGTATGGGCAGTAAAAATCAAAAAGCTGTCCTGATAAAATTTTATCTCTTATCTTTACGTCCTCTTGTGCGTTAATGTTTTTATATACATGAATGTGGTTAGTAGAGCCACATTTAGGACAGCGTAGCTGTTTTATATCAACCAAAGCCACTGTTTTTCACCTCCGTATTATAATTAATGCGTTTTTAGTAATAACGCACCACAGAAATTACTTGTCCCAGTATAACACATTCGTCAACAATAATTGGGTCAAAGCTGTCGTTTTCTGGCTGAAGTCTGAAATGACCGTTTTCTTTATAAAATCTTTTTACAGTTGCTTCGTCATCAACCATAGCAACTACTATCTGACCATTATCTGCAACAGGTGTTTTATGCACAATTACAATGTCATCATCAAGTATGCCTGCATTAATCATACTTTCGCCTACTACACGTAAAGCAAACAGCTCTCTGCCTCGTCTTATTCTGTCGCTTACAGGCACATAGCCCTGTATATCCTCTACTGCAAGAATAGGCATACCAGCTGTAACTCTACCCATTATAGGTATTACTGCTGTGCTGTCGTTGCTTAATCTTATTGAACGGTTAGAGCCTTGGTTGCGTATAATAAGACCCTTTTCTTCAAGTGCCTTAAGATGGGTGTGTACTGTTGCAGTAGATTTTAAGCCAGTAGCAGTACAAATTTCTCTTACAGATGGAGAAATTCCACACTGTAAATTACTACATATATATTCAAAAATTTGCTGTTGTCTTTCTGTAAGATTTCTCATAATATGCACCTCACTTTTTTATGTGCATATTATAACACAGCAATCGCAAAAAATCAAACATTTGTTTTTAAGAGCGTTATCTATACATACATTTTCCATAAAAACGCTTATTAAATTTTGTTCACAATAGATTTTACTTTTCTTAATTTATTATTCATATGGTGTTCATAAGTAAATATTAATATTTAAGCATACTCAATGACGGAGCCGCACCGAAGTTGAGTATAAGATATATGTTCTACCCTCCTCAAATGTACCCCTCAAACTAAAAAAGAACAAGAAGAACGCTATGGTTTACCACATATCCATAGCGTTTTTTCTTTGTATTTATTGCACAGCTTGTGTATATTACACAATTTACTAATGCAAGCTTTTACACAATTTTAGAAATATACTTTCCTTAAAAATTTTCAAGGTTTATTCAAGGTATTAAAAATAAAATGTTAAGGAATAGCTTGTGGGCATAGGTGTGTCTATTTTAAATTGCTAAAAAATATACCTGCTTGCAGTGAATTTTATATTTGCAAATATGTAAAGGAGTGACCGTTCAAATGGTAGAGGTTAAAAACCTTGTAAAGCGTTACGGTGATAAGCTGGCTGTTGACCATGTTAGCTTTACTGTAAACAAGGGCGAAATTCTTGGTTTTCTTGGTCCTAACGGTGCCGGAAAATCTACAACAATGAACATTATTACAGGCTATCTTTCATCAACATCAGGTACTGTAACAATCGACGGCTGTGAAATTCTTGAGGATCCAAAGGGTGCAAAGTCAAAAATAGGCTATCTTCCTGAAATTCCACCACTATATCAGGATATGACAGTAAAAAGATACCTTGAATTTGTGTATGACCTTAAAAAGGTAACATTACCTAAAAAGGAGCACCTTGCAGAGGTATGTAAGGTAACTAAAATAACAGATGTTTACAACAGAGTTATCAAAAACCTTTCAAAGGGCTACAGACAGAGAGTTGGTCTTGCACAGGCTCTTATCGGTAACCCACCTGTTATTATTCTTGACGAGCCTACAGTTGGTCTTGACCCTAAGCAGATTATCGAAATGCGTAATCTTATCAGAGGCTTAGGCAAAAAGCACACAGTAATTCTATCATCTCACGTGCTTTCAGAAATTCAGGCTGTATGTGACCGTATTGTAGTTATTAATCACGGTAAGCTGGTTGCAGATGAAAATACAACTGACATTACAACAAACCTTACAGGTGCTAAGCGTATTCAGCTACATATTGACGGTGACGAAAAGACTGTTTTACCTGCTTTGCGTAACATTGACGGTGTTTCAAGAGTACGTAAGGTTATGCAAACTGTAGACGGCTTTAACGAATATATTATAGAGTCTTTACCTGATAATGATGTTCGTAAGGCTATATTCTACGCAATGGCAAGCATTAACTGCCCTATAGTAATGATGAGAAATGCAGAAATGTCACTTGAGGACGCATTCTTAAAGATTACAAGTGGTGCCGATGTAGATTTAAAGGGAGGTAGAAAATAATGTCTGCAATTTATAAAAGAGAGCTTAACGCTTATTTTACATCTCCAATAGCTTATGTAGTATATGCTGTTGCTGCATTATTTGGCGGTATGTTCTTCTGGGGCTGTGTGCTTATGGGAGATACATCAGATATGACCTATGTATTTTTAAATATGACATCAATCGTAATAATCCTTGTACCAATTTTAACAATGAGATTATTCAGCGAAGAGAAAAACAAAAAGACAGAGCAGGGCTTGCTTACTGCACCTGTTAATCTGCTGGAAATTGTACTAGGCAAATACTTTGCAGCCTTAACAGTGTATGCTCTTATGATGATTATTTTTATTATTTATGCTATTATCATAAGCACCTTTGTGCCACCATCATGGCCTACAATTTTCTGTAATATTCTTGGCTTGCTTCTGTTTGGTGCTGCATTAATTTCTATAGGCACATTTATTTCATCACTAACAGAAAGCCAGATTGTTGCAGCTATTGCTTCTATTGGTACTGGATTACTGATTTCTTACATCGACACTATCGCAAAATCAGTTGGTGTAACTGTTATCGAAAAAGTTCTTTCATCAATTTCATTTACAACCCCATATCAAAATTTTGCAGTGGGATTAATTAATCTGTCAGACGTAGTCTTCTTCTTAAGCATACCTACACTATTTGTTTTCTTTACAGTAAAGGTACTTGAAAGAAGACGCTGGAATTAAGGAGGTGCCACAATGAATAAGGATAATAAGGATTTAAACGAGCTTGTTGAAAACAACGAGCCTAACACAACAGAAGAAACTGTGGCAGAAAGCACAGAGGCTACAGCAACAAAGTCTGACGCAAAAGACAAGAATAAAAAGAGTAAAAAAGATTGTGGAATTACAAAATTCTTTACCAGCAGAAAGTTCAAAAAGGGTGGCTTTTCAACAGCTGTTATAGCTGTATTTGTTGTAGCAGTTATTGTACTTAATATGGTTGCTATTCTGGCTACAAACAAGGTATCAGTGCTATCAATTGACCTTTCAGAGCAACAAAACTACAACATAACTCAGGACACTATTGACTTTATAGAAACTATTGATAAGGAAGTAACCGTTACAATACTTGCTTCAGAAAGCGACTATAGATCAGCTAACGAATATTACAATATGGCTAATATTCTGCTTAAGCAATTCCACAACAATAATGGTAAAATCAAGATTGAGTATGTAGACCTTACAGCTAACCCTACATACGTAAACAACTACAAGGACGAGAGCTTATATGGTGGCGAGTACATAGTAAGCTGTGGCGATAAGTACAGAGTTCTTACTATGGACGACCTTTTCGAAATCGGCTACACAAGCGATGGCTCAACACAGCAAATTGTAGGCTTGAATGTTGAGCCTGCTGTTACAACAGCAATTCTTAACGTAACATCAGAAAATCAGATTAAGGTACAGTTTATAGACGGCTTTGGTGACTATAACGCTGAGGGCTTTAAAAATCTTCTTAAGCAAAACAACTATGATGTAAGCTCAGTTTTAACTCTTACAGAGGATATTGACAAGTCTGCACAGGCTGTTGTTCTTTACACACCATCAGCAGACCTTGATGATAAATCTGTTGAGAAGATTAAGAAATTCCTTAACAACAACGGTGAATATGGTAAAAATCTGATTTATGTTGCAAACGATATGAAGCTGGATACACCAAATATAACAGCTCTGCTTGAGGAATGGGGTATGAAGCTGGCTGATGGTGTAGTTGCAGAAATGGATTACTCTAAGCTACTAAGCCCTAACAGCCTGTATATATCTGTTGCAGACTATAGCAATGCTGAATATACAGAGGGCTTAAAGGATAAAACTCTACCATTTGTAGCAGGCTACATTAGACCAATCGAAATAAAAGATAACAATACTGCTAAAGCATTGCTTACTACATCAGCAACCTCAAGACTTGTACCATTTGACGCAGACGAAAACTTCTCTATCGACAGCGTAAAGGATAATCAGTACAATGTTGCAGTAGTAGGTAGCAAGGTATCTGGCGAAGAGGGTATTGCTTCTAACGTAGCAGTATTCGGCTCTGCACTTGCATTCGATCAGGAAGCTATGAAGATTCCATCATATAACAATGGTGCTTATGTTATCAATATGGTAAACAAGCTAACAGATAATCAGGACGAGGGTATTGCTATTGACGGTAAAGACCTTACAAAGCCTAACCTTGGTATTACAACAGACCAGATTTACGCTTGGGCAATTGTTTGTATAGGTGTTATCCCTGTAATATTCATAATATTGGAAATAGTAATATGGGTTCGCAGGAGGAATAAATAATGGCTAATAAGAAAACCACAAAAGAGAAAAAGACCGTACAAAACGAGAATATCGACGACGGCTCTCTGTTTTACGACAACACTGCCGGCACAATCTTTTCAGCTGATTCAGACGCTGAAACAGGCAGTAACAAAGAGGCTGAAAGACAGAGCAAAAAAAGCAAGAAAAACAAGAAAAATAATAAACCAGCTAAAAACAGAAAGCCTTTAATAGTGGGTGGTGTTATTCTTGCAATTGCAGTTGCTTTAATCGGTACATACTTTGCAGTGCAGAAGTTTGTACCAGACGAGGTAGATACTACATCACCTACCTACCCAACCGATGAAAACGGTGAGCAGTATGCAACTGACCTTAAGGGTAACAAAATCAACTCTGAAAAGGATCTTAATGGTAATATTCTTGTAGCAGGTATTGAGGAGCTTATCAGCCATGTACCTGCTGACATTAAAAAGGTAAAGGTAACAAACGAGCATGGCTCATTTGAGATATTGTCAGAAACACCTACCGAAAAATCAACAGACGCAGAGGGTAAAGAGGTTGTAACAACACTACAAACAGTATACACGCTTGTAGGCTACGAGGACGCACCACTTGCACCAGGTAGACCTGACGACGTTGCAAACGACGCAGCAGCAGTAAAAACAACAAATATTGTTGATATTACAGGTAAAAACCCAGAGGAATACGGCTTAACAAAGCCTAGAGCAACTGTTGACGTTACATTTACAAACGGTAACGAAAGAACAATCACAGTAGGTGACGAGGCTCCTGGTGCTGCTGGTGCCTATATTATGGTAAATGGTGACAAGGCTATTTATCTTGTAGCTGTAGAAAGCGTAGACTCATTCCTATATAAGCAATCAGCAATGTTTGACACAACTGTTACAACAGCAGCAGAGGATACCACAACTGCCACACCTAAAAAGGTAACTATCAGTGGTAGTAACTTTAAGGATACACTTGAGTTTGCACCAAACGACGACGAAACAGTAGGTGGTGCTTACTACAAGATGACTGCTCCTACAAAGGGCTTTGCAAGCGTAGCAAATGGCTCAGTAGTTTTAGAGTCTATTCGCTCAGTTTCAGCAGAAGAGGCAATTGCTTATAACCCAAGCACAGATACACTAAAGGCAAACGGTATTGACCTTGACAACCCTTATGCCGAGCTTAATGCTGAATTTTCAGATGTTACAATTCACCTATACGCTTCAGCTCCATACGAGCAGGAGGTAACTGATGAAATTACTGGTGAAGCTAAGGTAAACAATATGATTAAGCTTTACAACCCAGACACAAAAACCCTTTATATAATTAACGCTTTAAAAACTGCATGGGCTACAACATCATACGAGGCTATGAAATACGAGTATGTAATGAAGCCAGATATGGACTTTATAAAGAACATAGAAATTACAGCTGGCAACAAAAAGTACAGCTTTGACCTTTCAAAGGAAACAAACGTTGACAGCGAGGGTAACGAAACAAAGTCAACAGTTGTAAACTGTGGCAAAACAAAAATCGACATCAATAAGTTTGATACCTTCTTTATCAACCTTGAGTCAGCAGAGGTAAACAGCGTTAAGAGTGGCAATGTAGCTGGTACAGCTGATTTAACTGTTAAAATCACCTACAACAACGATAAAACAGCTGACACATACACCTTCTATAAGGCTGAGTCAGGAAAGTATAACTTCTCTGACAATGGCACTACAATCTCTGGTGATGTATTCGATACATACGTAAAGAGCATTATAGAGGACGTAGCACTTATCGCACAGAATAAAACAGTTGACCCAATCTGATAATAAAATTTAATAGCTATTCATTACATCGTGCAAAGAATAGCAAAAACAAACACACCACTATGGCAGAACAAAGGCTTTCATAGTGGTGTGTTTTTGTTTATGTAGATGGTATAAAAAATTTGTCGAGCACTTAAGATTAGCACAAACCGAAACTTTACGTTTTCCTCTATCAGAGTTTGTGTGTTAGCCCTACAAACCCGAATTTACCCATTTAAAATTACACCTCTGTTATCCTGTGCTGTTTTCCTAAATCAGCCCACAATCCTGTTGAGAAATTAATCTCTCCTTTATCAGGCTCACAAAGCTTTCAGGCTCTACCACCCTTACACATGGGCCAAAAGAAAGCACTCTAATAACAATCTCTGTTTCATCGTTTTCATAGTACTTTAATTTTAGTATATACCTATTATCCTCTAAACGTTCAGCCTGCTTTTCAAAGTGGGCAAAATGTAGCATTGCTCTTTCTAATGTGTTACGCTCATCTCTTATCAGCAGTGTAAGCTCTTTACGCTGTTCAGGCTTTGGCTTATATTTCCATACACCATGGCCATTATAAAGCTCACAGCTTGTCACTCTGCCAAGGTTGAATTGCTTATATTTACAGCCCGTGGCAATAACACGAATTTTATCGTCCTTTGCAGAATATTCAAAGCCCTTAGGATAGAAGCGAAACCACTGCTCTTCTCCTCGTTTGCTCATCATACTTATAATAACAGGTCGCTTTTCCTTTATAGCAGTAAGCATAACCCTGAAGCTTTTAATATAGCCTTCATCTTCAAATGGGTCACCATCTATATATTGGTCGTAAATTTTATAATTTTCCTTTGTAAAAAGTGGCTCTACATCATCAAGCACAGGTAATTCAACACCAAACAGCTTTACCCTTGGATCCTCTGCAATAGCCTTTAACCACCTTTTTTCGAGAAGTGTCAAGGGCATTGTTGGCTTATGTAGCAGTGCAGGGGAAAGGTCTGCGTTTAGCAATGGCCATTTACCTGACTTTAATGCTGGCAAAATAGTCAGCACGCTATCCGAAAATGCCTCTTTAAGCACACATTGCTGAAGCTCCTTTTCAGTTACATTCGGGCAAAAGGCAGTTTCTATAATTTTTGCAACTGTATTGTAATAGACAGAATATATTTCGTTAAATATCATTGCTGTTACCTCCGTCTATACCATACATACTATACATTTCCTTAATGTCATTCTTAAATCTGTTTTCTACTGTTCTGTTAGAAAGGTTCATTCTTGTTATTCGAGAAATAAAGGTACGAATCCAAGGTATCATTTCTGTTGTGTCAAAAACATTTGCTATATAACGATAATGGTTATCATCAATTTTTTCAACACGACCACAACGCTTTTCACGATTTAATCTGTTCACTATAAATTGCTCATCATCTTTTATTTTAATCTCAAATTCTACGTGCTCCAGCTGTGTAATATCTAAATTGCAATTCACACCCCACATATAGCCCTCAAGCTCGTTAAAAGACTCTCGCAGTGCTGTAAATTCATCACAGGGCTCTTCAACTCTTATATTAGACATATAATCCAAGCGATAGGAATTCAATCGCTTTGCTTTTTCGTTGTATGCAATCAGATTTTGACGTCCATTCTGAGCACTGATATATATTTTAAGAGGAACCAGACGAATAGCCCTTACTTCGTTTGAGCGTTTGCCTATATTATCAATAGTAATATACCTATGCTGATTAATCGCCTCAAAAAGAATTGCCATTATATCGCTGTCTATAGCCTGTGTTATATAGTGATGCTTAAAGGAAAAAATCTCGTTACGCTCAGACTGCTTATCCTGTAAGAAAGAGCCTATAACTCCACAGGGAGCAACCTCGCTAAAAAAATCCAGCACATCATTAAGCTCAGATATATCTGTATCAGAGCCTCTGCTGTACAAAACCCTGCGACCCTCCTTTTGGGTGTGTATTATACCCTCTTTTGTATATTCCTTAAGCTTTTTACGCAGTGTAGACTCATCAAAGGTCACCTTTGATTTAAGAAGAGTATCAATTTCTTCGATAAGCTCTGCAAGGGTTTTCTTGATTTCGGGTTTGTAAAGAATATCAAAAATTGCAAAATGCAATGTAATATCGCCATCTGTAAAGCTCTTTGCTTTCCAAGCTCTGTAAAAAGGATTTTTACGAGTTACTCTGCTATCAACCGACAAAAATATATTTTTACCCTCAGAGGTTTGAGTAAAACGCATATAATCACCAAGCCAGCTTTCTATACGTCTACGCTCGTTATCATAGGAGCGTGCACTTTTAGCATTATATTCGGCTCTGCTTTTAAAGCCATATACATAAAATTCACGCATATAGGCTCTTACCTTTTCAAAGTTCTTTACAAGCTCACTATATGCCATTGCTATACCTCCTCTCTTTTGCTGTAAATAATATTAAAGGGTAGCTGTATTTTTCAGCTCGTTTATCTCAGCCATAGCCTCGTCATCAAATTTTCTATCCTTAAAGTAATAGCTTATATCATCATCAGTAATCTCTCTTATTACTCGGCAAGGGTTGCCTACAGCCACTACATTTGCAGGAATATCCTTTGTTACCACGCTACCCGAGCCTATTACAGTATTATCTCCAATAGTTACACCAGGATTAACAACTGTATTGCCACCAATCCATACATTGTTGCCTATTTTTACCTCTATACCGTACTCATAGCCAGAGCTTCTTGCAACAGGGTGTATAGGGTGACCAGCTGTATAAATTGCTACATTAGGTGCAAAAAGCACGTTGTCGCCTATTTCTACCTTTGCAACATCAAGAATTGTACAATTATAGTTTGCAAAAAAGTTTTTGCCAACGTGAATATTAAAGCCATAATCACAATGGAATGGTGGATTTATAAAAATATTGGTTTTGTCACCCTTTACCAGCTTTTTTACAATTTCACTTATTTTCTCAAAATCTGAAATATCGGTTGTGTTAAGCTCTTGCAGTAGCTTTCTTGTTATTCTTTGTTGCTCAAAAACCTCTTTGTCAGATTTATAAGCCATACCTGCATTTCTACGTTCAATCTGGTTCATAGGTTAAAGCCTCCTGATATAAAAATTAATTTTCATTTTCTGTATTCTCCTGTGGTGTATCACTTTTAAGAACAGCAAATATATCCTTGAACTGTTGAGCTACAAAGCCTAGTAGCTTTAAAATAATATTCAATAAAAGCGACAGCACCATTGAGCCTATAAAAACCACTGGCACAATAACAAAGTAATATTTTAGTCTGTCTGTCATAACAGGCACCCTACTCAGTAGTATTGGATATGCCATTGTGTCGAATATGTATGACAGCAAATATATTCCCAGTGCAGAGTCTGACACCTTCCACAATATCCAACGCAACCACCTTGGCAGTTTATCTGCCTTTATTCTGCTTAGTAGTGTAAATATAAGCACAGCCATTATAAAAGGCTCTATACCCTGCCAGCTTATATATTTACTGTCTTCAAATACAGTGTTGTAGCTTCTGAAAAAGTTAAACGCACCAAAGCCAGCTATTGATACCAGCAAAAGAATAATAGCTACTGGAGTTTTTATCTTTAATCCATATTCACGAATATAGCACCCAACAAAATAGAATGCAAACGGATAAAGCATTTCCCACCAATCAGGAAATATTTTTGATATACTAGCTAACGTATCTGGATTGTACCATACCTCTTCGCCTGTAAAGCTAAAAATATTAAAGGCTGTAGGCAATATTGAAATTATAAAAAAGGTTACAAGCAGAGCCTTTTTATTCTTTTGAGTATTCAGACCGTTATACATAATATTAAAAAATGGTATAAGCAAAAACAAGCCTATATACATTTCTATATACCAACTATACGGTGCCATTTTAAAACTAAGCAATTCCAAAACAGCTGTTTTAAAATCAATCTCAAGAAATACATACTTTATCTTAAATAGCACGCAGGCTATACTTGACATTACATATATAAGCAGTATTCTCACTAATCCAAGATAATACCCTTTACACAACGTCTTTTTGCTCATTAAGTAGCCAGTAAGTATTAAAAATAAAGGTATACAGGCTGTAAACAGAGTACGCATAGTGCACATAATGTACATACTTATTCCAACGTGATTTTCTGAGTAATAGCCATTGTTAAGAAAAAAATGAATAGATACAACAAAGAACACTGCTACTATTCGTATTATATCCATTGATGTATTTCTACTGCCTAGCTTGTCTGCTTTATTCACAGACCTTGTATTATTTGCTATGGCTTTTGGCTTTTCTAATGTCTTTGCTTTTGTTGCCATAAAATTCCCCCTCAATCTATCATTAAATAAAAAAGGCACTACACAAGCAGACTGTGTAGTGCCTTTACCGTTTACAGAATAATAGCAGATATACTATATAAGTATTCCTTTTTAGTCTGCCATAAGCTCATCTGCCAGCCTATTAAGCTGTTCTCTTGATGTATCATTAAGAGCTGACTTAATAGTAACTACTGTATCACATAATGTGATATTCTTCATTCCCTCAAAATGCTCCTTCATCTTCTTGCCAGCCATAGGTGCCCATGAGCCATTCTCTATAATTGCTACCTTACGATTCTGATAATTCTTCATCTTTAAATGATACAAGAAATCCTCCATAATTGGGAATAATGCACCATCATAGGTAGGAGAAGCAACAACAAGTCTGTCATAACGGAATGAGTCCTCTATTGCCTCTGCCATATCATCTCTTGCAAGGTCTGCAATAGCTACCTTTGGTGCATTAAGCTCTTCTAGCCTTGCTTTAAGCTCCTTTACAGCCTGTGCTGTATTACCGTGCATAGATGTATATGCTATCATAATACCCTCGTTTTCAGCCCTGTAGCTACTCCATATATCGTATTTGTTGATATAATACTCCAGATTTTCGTTAAGGATAGGTCCGTGCAGAGGACAAATTGTTTTTATATCAAGGCTAGATGCCTTCTTTAATAAAGCCTGTACCTGTGCACCATATTTACCAACAATGTTTATGTAATATCTTCTTGCTTCGCAGGTCCAGTCCTCGTCTGTGTCTAAGGCTCCGAATTTTCCGAATGCGTCAGCAGAGAAAAGCACCTTGTCTGTGCTTTCGTAGCACACCATAACCTCTGGCCAATGCACCATTGGTGCCATAACAAATGTAAGAGTATGCTTGCCAAGCTCCAGCTTATCGCCCTCTTTTACAGTAACAGCTCTGTCTGTAAGGTCTATATTGAAAAACTGTGACATCATATTAAAGGTTTTTACGTTACCAACAAGCTTTGCATCAGGATATTTTTCTGCAAAAAGCTTAACACCAGCACCGTGGTCAGGCTCCATATGAGATACCACCAGATAATCTGGCTGTTTGCCCTCAAGTGCTTGTTCAAGATTTTGTAGCCACTGGTCTACTGCTCTTGAATCAGCAGTATCCATTACTGCAATCTTATCGTCAATAATAAGATAAGAGTTATATGATACTCCATTTGGAACAATATACTGCCCCTCGAACAAATCAAGGGCTTTATCATCTACGCCAATATATTTTATATCTTCCGAAATAAACAGATTTTGCACTTTATTTTCCTCCTAAATTCAAGCTGAATCAACTTTGATAACCATTACTGTTTATCGCCGTATATTACATAATAACATCTCTCCAAATGGCAACAAATCAAGCATAATTAACATTATTTTACAGTATAATTCTTATTTAACAGTGCCATTTCTTTAAAAATATTAGCACACAATTATATAAAAGTCAACAAAATACACTCTATTTCAGCATATCTGCAAAGCGTATAAAGGCACCACCCCAGCAGGCTTCGTTATGAAAATTATCATATATATAATCAAATATAAGCTCCGATTTATAGCCGATTTTATTGTTAAGATATTTCTTCATTTCTATGATACTTTTGCTTAATTCCTTTTCGGCAGAGTCGTTATCGCCTATATACATATAAAGCCTAGGGGGAGTATCCAGTGTAAGCTCTTTGAAAAAGCTTTTCCATATCTGCTCGTCATAAAGCGTAAACGCTGGTGACAATGCACCCACATAGCCAAAAATCTGACTATACACCATACCCATATAAAAGCTCTCAAGCCCACCCGATGAGCTTCCACAAATAGCTGTATACTCTTTATCTGTAAAAACATTGTAGTTTGAGTTAATGTAGGGTATAATCTTATTTATAAGAAATTCTGCAAACTGTACACCAGTGCCATCAGAAAAGTATTCTGCATATTTTTTCTTTACCCTGCCAAGCTTTGGTGTAAGCTGACTGTCACGGTAAATATCACCATTATTTATTGCAACCACTATATAGTCACCAATAAGCTCCATAGTCTGGTGTACATTCCAACAGCCATAGCCTGTAGAGCTTTTGTAAAAAAGGTTTTGACCGTCAAACATATAAAGAACACCATATTTTTTCTTCTTATTTTCAGAGTAGCCCTTAGGTGTCCACACATATATATCCTTATTTGTTTTACTATCATAATCAAAGGTAATTTTCTCAATGCGAGGAATATCGGGTGCAGTGTGGTAAATTTCTAAGCAGATAATACCATTAAAGCTACAGCCATTCGGCATAAAGGCATAGCAACGCCTGTTAAAAGAGGTAAGCACTGTACATATTCCCTTTTTACAGGTAAAATAAACATAGTCGTAGGCTTCACTGTCTACACTATAGCTGTAAAGCCTGTTGCCAATGCTTTGCATAGCTATTTTGTGTGACAATACAGACTGTTGACTATTAATAAAAACAGCAGATACATCATCCCAGCCACAGCTGTTATAAAATATAATATCTATATTCAACATACAATCACCCCATTTTACAAGAATATAATATTATTCTCTGATGAAATTATACATCTAATACAGAATACAGTAAATATATTTTATCACTTTTGTTTATATTGTTTATAATCTCACAATAAATTCAGCAAAATTTCACAATTATAATCGTTGGAGGATTACTATGAGCGAGTTAAAAGAATACCTTAATATAATATTTTCAGAAGAACCACTAAAAACAGTTATAAGCAAGCCAGCTAAAAAAAGCCAGCTATATAAAAAAATAATTATAGAGAAAAAGTCACAGTATTATCAGGTTTCAAAATATACCGAAAAGCAGGTATTCCACGAAAACCTGAATACAGATAGAGCTATTGAATTTTGCACAAATGCACTTGAAGCAGATTACAAACAGCTTAACAGCTTTTCAACCACACACGAGCATATGCTTATGCTTTCTAAAAAGGGCAAGCCTTCATACAAGAAAAAACAGCTTTCCTCAGCCTGCACACATACCTCGTCACAGCACAACCGACAGAAAAATTACATAATTCAAGAGGGTAGCGACGTACCACCACTTATTGATATGGGAGTTTTCACAAAAGAGGGCAAGGTTGTAAATTCAATGTACGACAAATTTAAGCAGATAAACCGTTTTATCGAAATAATTGATGACGCAGTAAAGGATTTAAAAAAGGAAACTATTAATATAATAGACTTTGGCTGTGGAAAATCATACCTTACATTTGTTGTATATTATTACTTTGCTGTTTTGAAAAATAAGAAGGTTAACATAGTTGGTCTTGACCTTAAGGAGGATGTAATAAAAAAATGCAATGCCTCAGCTGTAAAATATGGCTATGACGGACTTAAATTTGAGCTTGGAGATATAAATGGCTATAAGTGCGACTTTGATGTTGATATGGTTATAACGCTCCACGCCTGTGACACTGCTACTGATTACGCATTATTTAATGCTATTTGCTGGAACGCTAAAATGATTTTTTCTGTTCCTTGCTGTCAGCACGAGCTTAATTCTCAGATAAAAACAGAAAAGCTTTCTCTATACACCAACTACGGCATTATTCAGGAACGCTTTTCAGCTCTTACAACAGACGCAATCAGAGGAAATCTGCTGGAATACTGTGGCTACAAAACACAGCTACTTGAGTTTGTAGATTTTGCACACACACCTAAAAACATACTGATAAGAGCAGTAAAAAAGGACAGCACCACAGCAAAATCAAAGAGCAAGGCATTAGCACAGGTAGAGGCAGTAATGCAGGAGTTTAATTTATCGCCTACCCTATACAATCTGCTGAAGGACAGCAAGCATTTATAATCGTTATATAGCAATCAGCTTTTTCAAAAATTTGGCTACCACTAATACTGCTAAATGATATTCCTATAAATAACACCCCACTTCAAAGGCTATCTGTGGTGACCCCAAAAAGTTAGACATTAAAGCGTAGTAGCAAATTTAGCTGCTACGCTTTTGTTATGCCACTAAAGTATTTAGCCTGTATTCAACTGGACTTAACCAGCCAAGTTTTTGCTTAATTCTTTTGTTGTTGTAATAATCAATATATTTAATAATTGCTTGTTCCAGTTCTTCATAACTGTAATAAACTTTTCCGTAATAAATTTCCTGTTTTAAAATTCCAAAGAAATTTTCCATAACTGAATTATCATGACAATTCCCTTTTCTTGACATACTTTGAAAAATTTTATTTTCTTGTAATGTTCGTGAATAAGCCTTCATTTGATAAGCCCATCCTTGGTCTGAATGGAAGGTTCTTCGATAAACACAATCATTAGTAACACTGATTGCTTCATTCAATGCATTCATAATGCTTTCAGCTGATGGTTTTGATGATATACCAAAGCTCAATATTTCTCCGTTGAACATATCCATAAATGGGTCAAGATAAAGCTTTTTAATTGTCATTCTACCTTTTTCATCAACATGGTAATACTTAAATTCACTGGTATCTGTTGTGATTTTTTGATGTGAAATACTTGTGTTAAATCTACGATTTATTCTGTTTGGAGCAACTTTTCCTACTTTGCCTTTGTAAGAATTGTATTTTCGGCTTTTATGAGTAAAAGATGTTACTTGAATATTTAGTTTTTGAACTATCCTTTGTACTTTTTTCTTGTTAACAAGGATATCTCGATTTCGCAATTCTCCCCAAATTCTTCGATAACCGTAATCTTTATGCTCTTTTCTTATTTCAAGTATTTCTTTTTCCAACCATTCATTAGAATTTTCTCGGTCAAATCTATCTTTCCAGTATTCGTATGTAGATTTTGGGAATCCCGTTACTGCAAGAATATCTTTTAGTTTGAATAATCCTCGGAGACTGTGTATTATTCTTGCTTTCCTTTCAGAGGTGCTTCTTCCTCTAAACGCAGTCTCCTCAGTTCTTTTAAATAGGCATTCTCAATTCTTAATTTTAAATTTTCTTCTTCAAGCTGTTTTAGATATTCTACATCTGCTTTTTCTTTTTCTGTAATAGGTGTTGTTTTCTTAGGTTTTGACACTTTGGGTTTCCGTCCTTTTCTTTTTGGTCGTAACGCTTCAGGTCCTACTGCACGGTAATCATTTACCCAAGTTGAAATTATAGATGGATTACTAATTCCAACACTCATTGCAAGTTCCCTATATGATACTTCCGTTGTTAAGTACGATTCTACCACAGATAACTTAAATTCGAAAGTGTATTTTTTCTTTTCTCGTGACCTTCTTAATCCATCATCACCAAATTTTTTGTATTTATCTACCCATTCTCTTAATATATGTTTGTCTGGTATGTTGTAGTCTTTGCATATTCTTCTATATCCATTTTTTCCGTTAATATATTCCATTACTGCTTTTTTCTTGAATTCATAACTGTATTTTGTCATTAAAAATCCCGACCTCCAAAATGTTAGATTTTTGGTCTAACTTTTTGGGGTCGGGTCAA
>JAXJTP010000051.1:0-4905 GCA_036309525.1 Acutalibacteraceae bacterium
GCTATCTCGCCATTAGTGACTGCGTAAGCAGTCACACAAACCCCAATTTGCCTATCTCTTAATCAAGGATTAGCATACGCCATTCCTTGATATTTATCAAATAAAACAAAAAATCTGATTTACCCAAAAAGATAAATCAGATTTTTTATTTTCTCAGTTTTTAATATTACTCATCACATTCATAGCTATGGCTGTAATGTCATCATCATAGCCATCGTTACGATTGTTTACGGCCTCTGTTATAATAACCTGTGCCATTTCCTGTGCACTTCCCTCCCTCCAGTTTTCCATAATGCTAATTATTTGACTATCACCACCAGCTACAGCTCCGTCAGACACCATAAGAACCCAATCGGTATCTGACAAATGCACAGTTTTATGTATCAGCTTGACATCTGTAAGAATTCCCACAGGTAATGACGGGAAATCTACCCTTTCTACTACGTCTCCTTTCTTTACATAGGTTGCAGGAGCTCCTGCCTTCATCAGGTCTGCAATACCTGTAAATAAATCTATACAAATAATGTCAAGTGTAGCCAAGGATTCATCTCCCGATTTTACCATTAATGCAGAATTAACAACCTGTAGGGCACAGTCAAAGCCAAGACCAGCCTTTATAAGCTTGCTCATTATTCCCTCTGCCATACTTCCGTCTACTGCTGCTCTGCCACCTGTGCCCATTCCGTCGCTTATAAGTGCTACCATTCTGCCTAATCCATCTATAAAGTAGTTGTAGCAATCTCCACATAGCCTGCCCTTACCACTTATGTGCTGAGCACTTCCTATTTGTACATCGTATAGTGGTCTTTCGCTCATCTGTATTCTACATCTGTTAGGAACAATACTTATACAAGGTGTATCCATATACCTTCCACAGGCTTTTGAAATATCCTTTACAAGCTGAGCCTTTTTTATCAGGCTTCTATCGGTATCCTGAACCTCTATTTCTATTGTCATTCTATTCATTCTATCTGTTCTACAGCTAACCTCAAATGGAGTAAAGCCCTCCATTTTTAGCAATGTGCTTATTCTTTCAGATGAGGCTGTGTCAAACTGTCTGTAATTTTCAAACTCCTCCGACATTTCCTCAAGAATATCACCAAGCCCACAAAATTGACCTGCAACAACAGCTCTAATCTCACCAACCCTGCGTTCTGCTGACAGATAAGCCATATAAGAATCATAATTTTTATTTATACAGCTTACCAGCTCGGGAGCCTTACAGCAACGCTTACTAAAGCAGGTAACAAAATCGTTTGCAGTAAGCTTGCCATTATTCATAATAATAGGAATAAGCTTATTTAAATCACATTTGCTTTGTTGCTTATCCTTTTCCCAGCAATAGGAGCGTAAGCCACACCCACTGCATATACGCTCAACCGAGCTTTCAAAAACATTATTTATATTATACGAATACAGGTCCTTCATTTTATCTGCAACATTATCAACAGAGCTTGATACACTTTTTAAAGCCTTAGACGCATAGCTTAAACGCATAATAACATTTTTTCGCAAGCCCTCTGTTCTCTGTTTATCTGTTGACGGTGTAAAAATAACGGATACTGTGTTGCCTAAATCATTTGGCAACAGCATAAAAATTGTGCCTGCAATAATACCCTCGTATATTGTTGCAATAACAGCCTGCGTGCTTTCAGCTTGAAAAGCCATAATAACATTGCATATTAAAAACACCAGTGCAGTAGCCAGTCTGCCTGTAGCAGAAAATAATCCTCCCATTATTCCACCAAAGGCATAGCCACCTGCTATGTAGCTTAATGATGTATTAGCCATACTGAAAATTACACCTGTTGAAACACCAGCTATACATCCACCATTTACCGAGCCATATCTTGCACATAGCATAATAATAAGTACTGCACAAATTCTGCCCAGAGAAACCCCACCAAAGCCTATTGCTGTAAGTGCAAGCAAAATCATACAGCCACTCATAACAAGACAGGCTATCTCCTGATGATTAAGCGAGCCTATCCCCTTTGTACTGCGTATAATATTTATTGCTTTAAAATAAAAATAAGCACCTACACCCGACAATAATGCTTCAATAACAGCCATAACAACAAGGTTAAGCCGAAAACCACCAACCACAACAAGCACCAAGCCAGTTGCCAGCATTGGCACACTTGAAACTATAACCGGATAGGCCACGCTTTTTGTCAGCCTTTTAAGGTCGCTTAATGTCCACCTTATTGCTCCTATGGCAATCACGGTAGCTATATACCTGAAGCTACTATCTGGTGTAATTATTATGTAGCCTGCAACCGAGCCTATTATAGTAGCTATCATTTTATTAAATGGTACAGACGCCACCCACGAAGCTCCAAATGGTGCATATGAGCCAAACACAGCTCCACCCGACAGCATAAAGCCAGCCACAGCATACAGTATATACGAAATTACACTCTTAGTTGCCTTTTCAGGTATCACCTCTGATAATCCCTTTTTATTTTTTGTTATAGTCTGCTCCCTCATTTTATCCCTCTATTCATCACTGCTGTATGAATAAATTATATAGCTTGTCTTAAAAATATATTGTCATTATTCGCCTTACTTTTTTAGTATGTTGTGTAATTATTTGACAGTTAATAAAATAGTGATTATTTTATTAATCATCAATTGTTATTTGTAAATATCAAAAAAACAGCTTAAAAATCAAACTACAGCATTGTATAATGTTTCAAAATAAATTATCCACATAAAGGGATTTACGGAGGTTGAGTATAATGATTACACAGAGCAAATATCCAATATTTGAGTTTGATAACAACAGGGTTGCAAAGCTAAATCCAACAGCATTTGTAGACAAGCTCTTTACAACTAATAAGCTAATTATTACCTTTTTCCCAGTGGTTATGGATAAGCTAATAAATCAAGGTAAGGTTGTTCTTGAAAAAACAATTGGTGGCGAAAATCCAATCTTAATATATCGCTTTTCAGACGAGGATATTCTTATCACATTAGGTCAGGTAGGCTGTCCAGCCTGTGCAGGAAATTTAGATTTATTTAATGCTATGGGTATCACCAAGGTTATGTTCTGTGGTGGTGGAGGCGTTCTTGATAAAAACATCGAGGTAGGTCAGGTGCTTGTAGTAGACGGAGCAATTAGAGATGAGGGATTTTCATACCATTACATAGAGCCATCAAGATATATCTATACAAAGCCTGAAACCACCGAAAAAATTACACAGTACTTAGAAAACAACTCAATTTCTTATATCCGTGGCTTAACATGGACAACAGACGCAATGTTCAGAGAAACTGCCGACAGAATAGCACTAAGAAAAGAAGAGGGTGCAAAGATTGTAGAAATGGAGCAGGCTGGCTGTATTGCAGTTGCACAATTCAGAGGCTTTGAATATGGTGCGTTGATATATGGTGGAGATGATGTTTCTCAAGACGAATGGAGCAGTAGAGAGTGGCGTAGCCGAGAAGGTATTCGATATGACCTTGTAACACTTTGTAAAAAGCTGGTTAAAATCATATAACATCAATATACTCTTGCAAATTTGACAAAGCAATGATATAATGACAACGAAGTAAATAATAAATATATGGGGAGCTTGCTGTAGCAGGCTGAGAGAAGCGTATACGCTGATACCCTTGAACCTGATTCGGGTAATGCCGACGGAGGGAAATATAAATTGAATTTTTCTGTGCCGTCACTTTTTGTGACGGCTTTTCTTTTTATAAGCCACCGTGGATATTTATATTTGCTTTATAGTATATTATTTTAAGGACGGTGGTTTTTTATGAAAACGCAAAGCACAAAAACAAAACGAATGGTACTAACAGCACTGCTTATTTCTCTTGCCACAGTATTAAGCCTGATAAAGGTATGGAAAATGCCTTTGGGTGGCTCAGTAACACTGCTCTCTATGCTACCTATTGCAATGCTGTCTATTGAGTATGGTATAAAATGGGGAATGTCCTCTGCCCTTTTGTATTCCATTGTACAGCTTTGCTTAGATTTTGGAGAGGTACTAAGCTGGGGACTAACACCTGCAATACTTATAGGTACAATTATTTTTGACTATATACTGGCTTATACTGCACTTGGAATATCTGGTGCTTTTCGTAGCAAGGGTATAAAGGGTATATGCAGTGGTATTTTTATTGCACTTTTAATCCGATTTATCAGCCACTTTATTTCGGGTACAATATTATTCTCTAATTGGTGTCCTGAGGGCTGGAACACAGCATTATATTCCATTTGCTACAACGGTGCATATATGTTACCCGAGATGATTGTTACTATGATAGGTGCATCAGTTATGTTTAAGCTACCACAGATTAACAAGCTTATGCAAGGAGATAAAATTTAATATAACAAAACAAAGCATATACTACAGAGTATTTCATAAATCCCGTAGGGATTTATTTCATTGAAAAACACCTACATTTGTCTATGACAAAACCTGTTGCATAATGTTCTAATTGATTCACAAGCGAATAATCTCCTTTGATTGTTTCGCATAGCTTTATAATGTTAACTGCGAAATCTATAGATAAATCAGCAAGCTTGTTTTCCTTCAATTTAATCACCTCGGTGAACACTGTAGTATATTTAATGAAATATTGCTACGCAATATGAAATAATCCTATCGGATTATGAATTATCTCGCTACGCTCGATATGAAATAAAATAAATCCCTTATACGCTACAGCGTATTTCATAGCGTTAGCTATTTCATATCACGTAGTGATATTTCATAAATCCCGTAGGGATTTATTTCATCGAGTAGGAGGCTACCCATTAGTTGAGTAGCCGACCTCTCACACCACCGTGCGTACGGTTCCGTACACGGCGGTTCAATAACTTGAGTGCAGTACCTTGTATCTTTGGAATATGTCATCATATCCCACCGATACAAGGTATTCGTTTGTTAA
>JAXJTP010000052.1:0-42037 GCA_036309525.1 Acutalibacteraceae bacterium
AGGAAAGACATCTTAAAAGTTTTGATTAAACTTTTTCAAAAGATGCAATCAATTTGCTTTGCAAATTGGTTGCATCTTTTGAAAAAGTTTAATCAAAACTTTTAAGATGTCTTTCCTCTGGTGTGAGCGTTAGCTCACACCTGCAAACCCAAATTTGCTTTTATTTTAATACAATCTCATAATAAAAAGCTACACCCATATCATCATATCTGTGAAATGGGTGTAGCTTGCTTTATAGCTTATTTCTCTCTTTTAAGTCTGAAATTAACAGAGCGTTTTAGATAATCAAGATATTCAGCGTCCTGACACATAGCCTTTGATGGTATATCAGAAAGCTTTGCAACTGGTCTGCCGTTTACATATTGTAGCTTGATTACAATATTAAGTGGCTTTTCGCAGGTGTCGTTAGAGCAGAATGTGCCTATACCAAACGAAACCTTTGCTCTGCCAAGAAAATAATCATATAATGCCTGAGCACCATTAAAGTCAAGTCCATCACTGAATAGCAGTAGCTTTGTTCTAGGGTCAACACCGTAGCTTTTATAATGCTCAATCATTTTTTCACCCCACGCAAATGGGTCACCACTGTCGTGACGAACACCAGTGTAGTTGTTTACCATTGAACGGTTAAAATCCATAAGGAAAAGGTCAGTTGTAACAGTGTCTGTAAGAGCTGTACCGTTGTCACCCTGATATTCGTTATACCAATCCTGCATTGCGAAATGGTTGCTGTAAGCAAGTGGTATTGAGTCAATACCCTGATACATCTGTACAAATTCATGAGCATATGTGCCAATAGGGGTAATGTTGTATTTCATTGCAAGGTATACATTTGATGTACCTACACATTTATCTGTTTCTGTTGTAAGACGCTTTACAACTACCTCTTGCCATTCTCTCGACAATCTTCTTCTGCAACCAAATTCTGCAAATTTAAAGGTATATGTACCGTCATTTAATGCCTTTATCTTTTTATCAAGCTTTTCTTCTGCTGATTTGCGTAAAACATCATAATTGTATGACATTCTGAAATATACCTCATTTACAATTTCCAGCAGGTATATTTCAAATTGCATTGCTGAGAATAATGGGCCATCTACAACAATGCTAAGCTCTCCAGCATAGTTTAATGATATTGTAACATAATCTCTTATAGGGTGCCACAATCTTAAAAATTCTACATAGTCATTTTTTATAAAACGGATTGAACGAAGATAATCAAGCTCCTGCTTTGTGAATTTTAGTGTGCATAGGTGATCAACCTGTGCACTTATTTCTTCAGCCATTTCAGCTGTAAAAACTACATCCTTATTACGACATTTAAAATAATACTGACCACATAAATCTGTGTGCTTATGAAAAATAACCTGATCCATATTAAATTTATATAGGTCTGTATCAAGTAAAGAGTTAATAATAGGCTCTAATTTCATTTTATTTTTGTCCTCTCAAATACTGGCTGTTTCTAAATTATCCTTACAGCTGTATACTGTATTTCTAAGCTCCTCATACTCATTCCAAAGCTTTGGATTTGTGTATTTTTTCCATTCCTCAAGCTCACCGTTTATAAGATGATCACGCATTTGTGTAGCTGAAACATCAATAGTTTTTGGAATATAAAGCTCTGCCACTAAAGGCCCGTGTAAGCTGTCAAACCAATCTATTCTGCGTGATTCTTTACCAGAAACAAGCAAATCGGGTCCTTTATTAAAACGCTCATAAACATTTTTTAATACATAGTCACCCCATGCTGAGGTATTACCAACACCAATATCTGGCAATGGGTAAATATTAATTTTATCATCAAAAATCTTTGTTAATATTCTTTTACGTATTTCATAGGAGAAAGGGTTTTTCAAGGTGCCACTTTCCTGTGAAGAGCCTATAAAAATACCAACCTCTTCACATAACTCAATCGCCTTGCTTATAATTTCTTCGTGCCCTGTGTGGAAGGTCTGAAAGCGTCCGACAATAACACCTAGCTTATATGGCTTTTTATTCATATAATCACTCCCAAAACACAATTAAAGCTCTGGCTTAAAAACAGGCATAAGCTCTAGCTTAAATAAATTCATCTTATGCAATCTGTCTATTCTCTCTTTTTTAGCCTCGTCATCAATTACACCCTCTCGGATATAACGGTCAAGCTCTGCATAGGTAAAGCCCAGATTATCCTCGTCTGTTTTACCACATAATCCATCTATAGGCACCTTATCAACCAAAACATCAGGCAGATTAAGCAGTCTGCCGATTTGCTTCATTTCCTGAACTGTAAAAAATGAGCAAGGGGAGAAGTCACCAACAGAATCACCATATCTTGTAGAATAACCAACCCAATCCTCAGAAAGATTACAGGTGTTAGCTACACGACCATTATGGCTTTGTGAAACAGCGTACAATGTTGCCATACGCACTCTTGGCATAAGATTAACTAGGCTTTGTGTTGAAAGCTCAAATGGGAAGCTACTTTTAAGTGCGTCTACTGACTCCTTTATATTTACTATATAGTGCTTAATTCCTAGAGTATCTACCAAAAGCTGAGCCATATCAATATCGTGCTGTTCGCCATAAGGCATTAGCACACCAATAACACGGTCTTTACCAAGTGCCTCTACGCATAATGCTGCTACTATAGAGCTATCCTTACCACCAGATATGCCAACTACTGCATTACAGCCCTTTCCGTTTTTCTCAAAAAAATCTCTGATCCATTGAACGCAATCGTTCTTAGCCTTTTCTGCATTAAAATTCATAATATTCACCCTCGTTAATTTATTTCTATTTGACAGCTTCTCATTGTGTTAAGTGCTGATAAGTGATTTTCTACAGTAACACCTGCACAACAGCTTTTATCAACTGCAATATTTGCCTCTGGAAAATGTGCCTTAAGAATAAGTGCATTGCTGACAACACATATATCGGTGCATAAACCAATAAGCTCTATGCTTAAATCCTCGCCCTTGCTCGCCTCTTTAATAAGCTCTGGCAAAGCTACCGAGCCAAAGGTTATTTTCTCAACAGCAGTATAGCCCTTTTTATCTAAGGCTACAGCAACGCTTTTATCAAGCCTCCAACCGTCTGTACCCTTTATACAGTGGGGAACAGGAAGATTTTTTCCTTCGGCTGTCTGCATATAATCTTCAAAATGTGTATCAAAGGTTGCAAAGATTTCACCATCAAAGCTGTTAATTTTTTCAACTACAGCAGGTACAATTTTTACTGCTTCTTCTGTACCTAATGCACCATCTACGAAATCCTTTTGCATATCTACAACTACTAAAAATTTTTTCATAGTAAGCTTTCCTTTCAGATTAGTTTATCATAAAAATCATAAATTGAATGTCCAAGCATAGCCTCTATTTCAGCCTTTTGTGCTGTGGCTGTGTCTTTATGATATTGTGACTTGTGGTGTGTACCCTTTCTGGATTCTATATCCTCTATTCGTTGCTCTAGCGTTGTACCACCCGTATGTAAGCAAAGCAAATCACAGGTTTGTATGATTTTATCGTACATTGTATAATTATGCTTCTCAACAAAAGCCTTTACTTCGTCATAGCCTCTGCTTTCTGGCTCAAGAAAGCAACCACAAATACATTCAATGTCATTATTTAGAAATGAATGAGTTAAACAGATAAAAGCATATTCGTCAAATCCGTTATTCTTTAAATATTCATAGCCTGCATAAATATGATTGTCTGGCTCGGTTTTTCTGCCTATATCGTGAAGATACCCCAAAACCGTTGCAAACTGTGAATCCAATCCAAGCTCCTCTGCAATCATACCAGCTAAATCGCCTACATATCTGCAATGGGTTACATATTGTATATTTTGTGGATTATCTAAGCCCTCTATCAATAGGGAATAGGCTTGTTTTTCGTTAAGCTTCATTTTTAATATTTACCTTCTTTCTGAACAGCTTTGCAGGTCTATGTCCTGCACCTTGAGTAGAATTGCTTGTTTCTTCAACATATTCCTTTACTTTTCTTCTGAAATTTCCAGCTACTGTGGTAACACCTGTTATAGCTTCATAAACATTTTGAAGAGCTGTTAATGTGAATTCAGAGGATAAAAAGTCAAAAATTAATTCAAATTTTGTTGCTCGTTCCTTTAAGGTCTTTAATGCTGTTAAAAGAATCTGAGTATGGTCAAAGGCTAGTATATCATTATTTTCTACTTCGTACTGAGTTATTCCAAGTGGTGACTTGTTTTCGTTGATTATTATAGAATAGCTTGTATTATCATCTGTAAGCTCAAGCAGATATTTACCCTTTTGTGGCTCCTGTAAGCTTACATCAAACCATCTTGCGTTTTCTGCGTCTGTGCCTGCAATAGCCTTTGGCTCGTAATTAAAAATACAGGTAAAGGCGTTTGATATAACTCTACCTCGTGGGTCACGGTCTATTGCACTGAAAACACCTGTGTGAATAAGTGTTGTAGGCATTAGATTTGTTTCCTCTGAAATCTCACGAAGCGTAGCCTCTTCAACGGTTTCATCTATTCTTACAAAGCCACCAGGTAATGCCAATTTGCCTTTAAAGGGGTGAGTTCCTCTTTCTATAAGCAAAACCGAGAGCTTACTTACAGGGTCTTTGCGAAAGCTTTCTGTATCCTTAGAACGCATAGTAAATATAACAATATCTGTTGCCACTGAAGGTCGCTTATATTTTTCAATACTGTAATTATCTAAAAAATCCTTTTCAGAGCTCATATATTCAACTCCTTTACATTATCCATATATAGCAGATAATAAGGCTTAACCCTGCATATCTGTTATTTACATTATGATAATATCATAATGTAAATAACTTGTCAATAGCTTTTTTATTATTCAGTAATATTTTTAACAAGCATAAAAAGCTACCCTAAAGCTGTTTATATTAGCCTTAGAGTAGCTTTACGTATTTATTCTATATTTCCCAATTTTTTATAACGCTTTCACCATTTTGAAGTAAATCCTGCAAACGACGAATTTCTGTAAGTACTATCATTTTACCTAGGTATGTAATTTGATATTCCTTTTTTCTGCTTTCTGTTTGTACAGGTAGCTCTTCTATCCAGTGCTTTTCTTTAAGTGTGTTTAACGCACCATATAAAGTACCAGGTGCCAGTCGTACACGTCCACCACTTAATTTTTCAACATTTTTTATTATTCCATATCCGTGCAATGGCTTTTCTACTGAAAGTAAAATATAGTAAACAGCCTCAGTAAGTATAATATTAGACATATTCGCACCGTCCTTTATATCGTAAACCGATATAATCAATATAGCTTAATTATAATTTGTTTATGTGGAAATGTCAATAAATCAATTATATAACTATAATACAGAATAATTATAATCTTACAGAGATATTCTCTTTATCAAGATATTGCTTTAGAGTTGGTATTGGAATTTCTCCAAAGTGGAATAGAGAAGCTGCAAGCACTGCGTCTGCCTTACCCTGTGTAAAGGCGTCCTTAAAATGCTCTAATGCTCCTGCACCACCAGAAGCTATTACAGGAATACCCACGCTTTCAGACACTGCCTTAGTAAGCTCTAAATCGTAGCCCTGCTTTTGTCCGTCACAATCCATACTTGTAAGAAGTATTTCACCTGCACCACGCTTTTCGGCTTCTTTTGCCCATTCTACAACGTCCATACCCATTGGTATTCTGCCACCATTTATATAAACCTCCCAGCTGTTACCATTTCTTTTTGCGTCAATGGCAACAACAACGCACTGGCTACCGAATTTATAGGCAGCCTCGTTTATAATGTCAGGTCTTTTAATAGCAGCTGAATTAACGCTTACCTTATCTGCACCAGCTCTTAAAATCTGAGTAAAATCATCAACTGTGCGTATTCCTCCACCTACTGTAAATGGGATAAATATACTGTTTGCAACCTCGCTAACAATATCAACCATTATATTTCTTGCGTCTGATGACGCTGTAATATCAAGCAAAACAAGCTCGTCTGCACCCTGCTTATCATACTCAATTGCACATTGTACAGGGTCGCCTGCATCTCTTAAATTAACAAAGCTTGTACCCTTAACTACTCTACCATTTTTTACATCAAGACAAGGGATAATTCTTTTTGCGTACATTTTACAGCACTTCCTTTCTGTTTGCCATATCTGCAAAGTTTCTTAAAATTTGCAAACCAACTGCACCACTCTTTTCTGGGTGGAATTGAGTAGCCATAATATTCTTATATGCCACTGAAGCGTCTATTGTTGTGCCGTATTGAGTTTGAGAAGAAACTATATCCTTATTTGTTGCTGTAAGAAAATAAGAATGTACAAAGTAAACATAAGGCTCGCCCTCTATGCCCTTGAATAATCCGTCTGTCTTTTTTATATCAAGAGAATTCCAGCCCATATGTGGAATTTTTAAATTACCGTTATCGTTTGGAATTTTTGTAATTGTTCCATTAAGCAGTGCAAGACCCTTTGCGTTTGGGCTTTCTTCGCTTTCTGCAAACAATAGCTGTAAGCCTAAGCAGATACCCAAAAGAGGCTTACCTGTTGCTACAAATTCCTTTACAGCCTTATCTGCACCACAGGCTCTCATACTGTTCATAGCGTCTTCAAAAGAGCCTACACCTGGCAAAATTGCACCGTCTGCGTTTAAAATTTCGTTTATATCGTTTGTAATTTTACATTCGCAGTCAATATAATTCAAAGCCTTTACAACGCTTTGAAGATTTCCTGCACCATAGTCAATAATAGCAATCATTTTTATCTTCCTTTACTGATAAGATATAGATAAATAATATCATAATATGGCAAATCTTGCAACAAATAAAAGCAAACAAAGAAATTACAGCTGTATTAAATAATCGGTTACAGTAAAAGCTATATTTATAGCTTAAATGAAAGGTAGTTAAAAAATGGATATAAAAGCAGAAGCATTACAAAAGCATTACGAATGGGGAGGTAAAATTGAAATAAAGGCTGTGCCACAGCTAAAAACACCCTATGACCTTGCATTGGCATATACCCCTGGTGTAGCTGAGCCATGTATGGCTATTCATAACGATTATGAAAAATCCTTTGAGCTTACAAGACGAGGCAATCTTGTGGCTGTTATATCAGATGGTACAGCTGTGCTAGGATTGGGTGATATTGGAGCTGAGGCTAGTATGCCTGTAATGGAGGGCAAATGTGCTTTATTCAAGGCCTTTGCTGATGTTGACGCAATTCCTGTTTGCATACGCTCAAAGGATGTAGACGAAATAGTAAGAACAATACACCTTATTTCAGGTAGCTTTGGAGGGATAAATCTTGAGGATATTTCTGCACCACGATGCTTTGAGATTGAAAAAAGACTTCGTGAAATCTGCGATATACCTGTATTTCACGACGACCAGCACGGTACAGCAATAGTAACAGCCTCGGCTGTAATAAACGCAATGCGATTACTGAAAAAGGAATTAAAGGATATAAAAGCAGTAATAAACGGAGCAGGCTCTGCCGGTATTGCAATAGCAAAGCTTTTATTACGTTTGGGTATAGGTGACATTATTATGCTTGATACAAAGGGAATATTAGACGAAAAAAGCCCACACATCAACCCTGCAAAGCAGGAGATGTGCAGACTGACAAATAAAGAAAATATAAAAGGAACCTTAGCAGACGCAATAAAGGGTGCAGACCTGTTTATAGGAGTTTCTGTTGCCGATGTACTTACAGCAGATATGGTTAAAACTATGAACAAAGATGCTGTTGTATTTGCACTTGCAAACCCTACACCAGAAATAATGCCCGATGTTGCCAAAAAGGCTGGAGCAAAAATCGTTGGAACAGGACGTTCAGATTTTGCAAACCAGATTAACAATGTACTTGCTTTCCCAGGAATTTTCAGAGGTGTATTTGATTGCAGAGCAACTGAAATTAACAATGATATGAATGTAGCAGCCTCGTATGCTATTGCCAATTTTATAAGCGATGAACAGCTTTCAGAGGAGCATATTTTACCCGACGCACTAGACAAAAAGCTAAGCACAGCCGTAGCAAAGGCAGTTGTACAGGCTGCAATAAAATCAGGGGTAGCTAAAAGATAACTAGGTAAAATAACCTAAAAACACCCATAAACCTTAAAAATCAAAAGGTTTATGGGTAATCACATTTCTAAGTATTATTTATCTATAAACAAAAAGCAAGGAGTGTTCTCAGGTACCCACTTCTGTCCTCACACTCGGATGATCACAGTCGTTTATTGAACACTCCTCTAATCTTGGTACCTCTTTGATTCTCTGGGTTGATTCTTGTCCCCGTAAACACGACGAAAACCAAAGCTCTCCCACTGATGTTGGTGCACCCGACAGGACTTGAACCTGCACTTCCGTTAAGAAATATGGACCTGAACCATACGCGTCTGCCAATTCCGCCACGGGTGCGTATTTGATTTTGCTTTTAATAACATTATTATTGTATCACCCTATTAGAAAAAAATCAAGAGCTTTTATATTTTATTCCGATTCTATATCATCTTAATAAGAAATCATTGTATATAATTATATATGATGTAGTATGTTATGAAGAATTTATTGTTTAAATATTGACAAAAATAATTCTATTTGATATAATTATCAAGCTGTAAATGCGAGTGTGCTGGAATAGGCAGACAGGCACGTTTGAGGGGCGTGTGTCTTTGACGTATGGGTTCAAGTCCCATTACTCGCACCAAACGAAAATAAATCCGAACCTTACTCCAATTGGAGTAAGGTTCGGATTTATTTTTTTTCTATGATTATCCAAATTTCAACAGAAAACTAATAAGATAAGTTCATATTTTTAGCCACTATATTTTGCTATTATGTATTGAGATACATAATCTATTTCGGGGAACAAAGTCGATTTATTTATAGACAATAAATCCAATTCTTTTAATATATTTTTCTTATTTGATACAAAAACTAATATAGCTTTATCTTTTTCGTATAATCGCAGATGCTTATTTATAATTTGTTCGGGATTTTGATTCATTCCACAAATAATAAATGCACCATCTTGCTTAACTATTCTATTATTATCTTTTTTTGTTAATACAATATAACAATTATTAAGATCATTATAAACTATTCGATCGACAAATCCTGGCTTTTCTGTTTGTACTTCATGAACAAATCTCTCTACAATATTAGAGTCGTTGTTTTGTTTTATATATAAATTATCCATTAATTCAATTTGTTCACCATAAGAAAACATAGGTAAAGAGGCAAGCATAGCAACCGTATCGCTATTCTCATATTTTATTTGACATTTATTCGGAGAAAATATAATTACTTCACCAAGATTTTCATAATTGCTACAGCAAGAAAAATATAAAGCTACTAAAGGATTCCTAGTAATATCCAATAGTCTTGTTGGCAAACCATAATGTTGCATTTTAACTAAATAATCAATATGATTTCTATATCCTTTAAACTCCTCTGGACAGTTTATTAATAGTTCCTGATAAATACTATTTTCATTTTCTTTTATTTTTTTATTTCTCAAAATAGATGGCGTTAGCTTATAGGTTGTCTTTGAATGCCCCCTAAAATACAATCCAACTTTATTATTATATTTTTTAAGTATATTTAAATAATCGCTAACTGATTCTATTCTATAATCAACTACCTCATTTTTATCAAAAATAACAGTTTCAATAACTTCGTAATTTCTTTGATTTAAATTGTTATTTATAAAAGACATTAATCTATCTATTATTTCTTTTTTGTATTTTTCAAATGGTTTTTTCTTCTTAAAGATTTTGAAGCTCCAAAACAAAATTGCAAAAGCTTCCAAGTCTTCTATATATCCATTAATTGATTTTTGCGAATAGATTTCGGAAATTATTTTTAGATCATTTTCATTCTCAGGATATTTATGTTTATATAAAGATAACAGTTCCTTTGAATCAAGTGCCACATTATCTTTAATATTGTTCTTTGTGATATAATCCGAAAACAACTCTGAAAGATCGCAATAATGTTTTGTAGCAATCTCCTTATCCACATACTGATTTAAGCATAATTTGATAATATCAAATTCGTCTGGCTGAAAAAAGAAAAAGAACATAAACCACACCCCTTGAAGATTATTATAACATTTGATACACACAAAAACAAGACAGAGAGTATATTTCAACTCTCTGCCTTGCTGTTTATCCCGAACTATTCTGATTCTCTTTCTTCTGTAACCATTCCTCATATTCTTTCTTACCTTATTCGGATTCAAAGAAGGCGATTATATCGGGTTTGATATAATTATCAAGCTGTAAATGCGAGTGTGCTGGAATAGGCAGACAGGCACGTTTGAGGGGCGTGTGTCTTTGACGTATGGGTTCAAGTCCCATTACTCGCACCAGAATAAAGGCAATGAGCTTTGGCTTGTTGCCTTTTTGTTATATGTACAACAGCTTATAGGACTTGAACCCGAGAGGGCTGAGAGCGTTAAGAAAATGTGCCGGTGGCACATTTTTAGCGAACAGTAGCGAACGCAATAGTGTGAGCTGTTCGCCACGAGGTGGCGAGTCAAGTCCCATTACTTGCACCAACATAAAGATAGCTCATTTTTATAATAATGCTTTCAAAAAGGCGAATATGGGTTTGTGTGTGAATACTCAACCCATATTCGCCTTTTGTTTCTCTTAATAACGATTACTACAGTATAAAGCTTTTATTTATAGATTTTTTCAAAAAGCAGGTACTCTCTTTGAGAAATGATTTTTTTGTCAATATATTTTTCAGATACCTTACCTTTTTTAATCAATGCACCTATTGACGACGCTTTTTTTCTGGATAGCTCTTCAAATATAGCCTGAGATAGGGCAGAGCCAAGACCTAAATGCTTTTCATCAACACCCATATAAAGCAAAATGTAGTTGTCACACCTTTTTTTGTTTTTAAGCATAAAAAGAAGCTCAGAAGGTCCTATATTGCCATATAATTTATTTCTGTAATCGGGTACACTAATGAAAAAGCCTACCAGCTTATTATCCTTATATGCAAGCTTAACCATAGAAAAATCAAGTATTGATTTAAGGCTTTTATACAGCTCTCTGAATTCGTTCTCGGTAATATGTGAAAAAACAGGGAAGTCGCTGTAAAGCTTTATAAGAAGCGTGTAAACCTCGCCAATAAAGATGTCCCAGTCCTGCTTTTTAGCAGAAACAATTTTATAGCCCTTTTTAATAAAATAGTTATATCGTTTTGTGTAGCTTTTATCTGCCTCTTCTTTCTTTGAGAGCTTTTTATAGATGTTTGATACATAGGTTTGAGAAATCTCAAAGCCAAGCTCTTGCCAAAGCTGTGGATAATATTCTTTTCCGTAAGGCTCAGAAAAATAACGGGGTTCAGTGAATTTATCAGCCTTCATTCTGTATCCAATCCAGAAGCTGGCGTCAACAGGACCAACAAGCCTTTGAATTTCGTTTTCCTTTGCAAATTGCTCAGCTGTGCTATACATTGCTTTTACAGCCTCTATATTGTTTTCACTGTCAAAAAAGCCAAGATAAGCTTCTTTTTTGCTGTGATATATTGTAACAGCACACCTTGCAACAGCTTTTCCGTTAAAATAACAAATAAATGCTGTAAGGCTAAAGTATTTGCTTAGTATATGTGTACCCTTTAAAAGCGAAAGCTCCTCTGAGCGTTTTTGCATAAGGCTGTCCTTTTTATGTATGAGTGAAGGAAGTGATAAAAAATCCTCGTATTCATTTTCGGTAACTTGCTTTACAAGGTACATTCGCACAGCTCCTTATCACATATTTTTATTGTTCCGTTGTCACCGTTAAGCTCTATTATATCGCCGTCCTTTATCAGCTCAGATACATCCTTAACACCAACAACAGCAGGTATTTTAAGCTCTCTTGAAATAATTGCTGTGTGTGATAGCAATGAGCCCTTTTCGCTGATTATTCCCTTAGAATTTGAAAGAATAAATACCCAGCCTGGGTCTGTCATTTTAGCTACAATTATTTTACCCTTTGTTTCGGGAGGATTGCAGGCGTCCTTTACAACAACAGCCTCGCCCCTTACTATTCCAGCAGAGGAAGGAGTACCGTAAAGAAGCTTTTTATCAGAAAACACCTTCGAGATATTATCTGTGTGGGTGATTTTTTTGTCAAATTCTTTACCCGAGAATACAATTCTTGAAAAGGAAGGAAGCTCATAAAAGCCCTTGTAGGCTTCTTTTCTTTGCTCGATTATTTCTGCAAAATCATCTGGGTTTCCGTTGAAAATTTCCTCTCTTGTAAGATAGAAAACATCTCTCTTGTCATAGATTTTATTGCTTTCATAAAAAATTTCTCCTGCTCGTAAAAACATTGAACGTATCATACCGTAAATTCTTGTTCTGTTAAGACGAGAAATTTCTCTGTTCATTATACCAATAGATGCCTTTTCTGCAAAATAGAGTATTCTTTTCCTTCTCTTTTTTATGCCAAGTGATATATCCTTTGCAGACTTTTCATCATCATTAAGAAGTGAGCTTTTAGTTTTTTCAAATACAGCCTTGTCAGAGGAAAGCTCTGAAATTTTCTTTATAAGAAGTAAATAGCTTTCTCTGAAGGTAATAGTTTCCATTTTAAGCTCTTCAGGAGAACGATCTCCGTAAAGCGAAATGTATTCATTGAATTTTTCATTGAATGCTGGATATTCAGCAAGTCTTTCTTTAAGCTCGTTTTCAGTTTCAGAGGCAACTAAATAGTCAAGCATTCCTCTGTCGTAAGAGGCAAGCTTTATCATAGCTCTTATAGGCTTCATACTTTCTATGTTAGAAATTCCACTTATAAATTCGTTTACCTTTTTCTCGTAGTCGTCTATACCAGATTTTTTGATTTCTGATTTTAGAAGTCCTGTAAAAATAAACGCATAAAGGTCATTCAGAAGTGTTATATCCCACACAGACAGAACCTTATCTGATATTTCGTTATATAGCTTTTTTACATCGTTAAGAGATATATTAGCTGTGAAATTCTCTCTGAAATAGCTTTCAGTTGCAGGGAATGAAGCGTTAAGCCTTTCCATATTTTTTCTTGTGGAAAAGGCTTCTGAAAGAATGTTAAAATATGTAGAAATTCTTTTTAAAAATGGTAGCTTAACACCAGTGTTTTCGTGAGATTTTTCAGAAACACCCAGCATATCCTGCCACACAGGTATAATCTTTTTTGACATTGGCAGAAAAGACAGAAGTGTGTACCAGTTAGATATTTTATAATAAACCCTACCATTTGCCGAACCAGTCATATTATAATATGTGTCGTTGTATTTGTTTACAAACTTTTCGTCATGCAGAATTCTCTTGGCAAGTCCCCTGAAAACTCCACTGTATGCCTCATTAACAAAAGAAACTGTTAATGGAAGTGATATTCCTGGATAGCTTTCTACAATATTGCTGTTATCAAGAATCAGGGGAGAGGTAGCATTAATTGTTGTTATTGGTCTTGCCTGAAGAATATATACCACGTTATCCTTAATCGCAAATTCTATATCAATAAGCTTTCCGAAAAGTTCTTCAATTTCTGCACATAGCTCAATAAGTCTTTCTATAATTTCATCAGCTATAGCAGGCGAGTATTCTCCTGTTTTTTCTGTGTAGTATTTTTTATCTGTTCTGTTGTAGTAGCAGGTTGTAACGTCAGTTTTTTCTTCAACTACATTGTCACCTGTTTTCTTACCCATAACAATAACGCTTTCGTTTAAAATACCCTGAGGATTTGCAGAGAAAACAACTCCTGAAAAATCAGCGTCAATCATTTCCTGAATAATAACAGACATTTTTATATTGTCTGGACTTATTCCGTTTTCATTACAATAGGAGATAACATTTTCATTTTTTGCAGAGTCAAAGCAATCCTTTATTTTGCTATAGACAGCCTCCTTTTTCACAAAAAGAAAGCTGTCAAACTGACCAGCATACGAAAGGTCAGTAGCGTCCTCACAAAAGGCTGAGGAGCGTACCGAAAACTCCTTTCTTTCCTCAAGGAGAGAAAGGAGTTCTTTTTGGTCGGGAATTTCATTTACGCAAAAAAGCGAAGGAACATTAATTCCCTTTTCTTTCATAATAAAAAGACGCTCTGCTTTTTTGCCCATTTTATAGCTCTTAAAATTTTCTAATGTAATAAATGTATTCATCATATCTTTCCAAAAATCATATAAGCAGGAATTATAAGAAGCATTGTAGCCTCTGTTATGTATGTGTATAGCTCAACTCTTGCAACAAGCTTGAATCTTTCTGGATTTTTCATAAACTGAATAAACTCAATTGTCATTATTGTAACGTTGATTATAAGAACGAAGAATCCGATTAAATTCAGATTTATAACAAGTAGCAGATTTGTAACAATGTCAACAAGAGTCAGGATAAGAACGAAAAGTGTAGCCTTTTTGTAGCCGAAAAGCTTTGAATATGTTGTGTATTCTGTTTCGTCCTTAGGTGCACGGATTTTTCTTGAAACCTCCCAGATAAGAGCAGGGAAGTAAAGTGTCATAAGAACAAGGAAGGTTGTGAATGTGAATGGCTGAAGGTCATACTTTATACAGCAGAATGAGATGATATAAAGATTTAAAACCATTTGCACAGGGTTATGAGTTACCAATGCCAAAGGCAGACTTTTGCTGATTTTGTGTTTTTGGAAAAACCACAAAGACATAAGAAAGCCATAGCCCATAAGGAATAAATAGAATAAAAAGTTGTTCATAAAAACAGCATTAAGAACTGTTAAAACAACAAGGTCTATTGCAATAACAATGTTAAGGTCTTTTTTGTGAACCTTTCCACTTGGTAAGGCTCTGTGTGCAAAAAGCCTTTTATCCAGCTCGTAGTCCTTAAAGTCATCGGCAATTCGTAAGAACATCAGAAAGCCAAAGATAGTTATTCCTCCTACAATCTCTTGTATACCTAAATCAAAGCTTGTAATACCATAGTTTAAAAGTAGTATGAAATAAATTTCACCAAAGATTATAAATCCAAGCAGAAGTCTTGGTATTAGTGGGTACATTTCTTTAAAATAAATACTAAGTCGTTTAAGCATTTTTCTTTCCTATCCTTTCTCCAATAAGAACCTTAGTTTCTACTGCGTTATCTGAGTTTTTAAGTATGTCCTCATCAATAGACAAAGCATTCTTTTTTACCATAACAACACAGGTAGAGCCACCCAGCTCAAAATAGCCCTTTTCTTCTCCTTTAGAGAAGAATTCAAGTGGGTGATTGATTATTTTTCCTACAAGCAGAGCACCTATCTCAATCTGATAGCAAGCTCCGAAATTTTCTGTTTCGATATACGAAACAGTGCGACAGTTTTCAGAAAAAACCTTATATCGTTTTGACGAAATAGGGCTTACGGTGTGTAGCTTTCCGTTTATGTATTTTTTTCGGATAAGCCTTCCGTTATCAAAAAAACAATATCTATGATAATCATCAACTGTAAGTCTGAAAACAAGGCAGTAGCCACCGTAAAAATCCTCAGGTAAATTCTCTGCTATAATTTCGCTTGCAGTGTAAATGCTGTTTTTTATCGGGATTTTTCCGTCAGCTGTAATTTTATAGCAAAGCAGCTTACTGTCTGCAATAGCTATAAAATCATTTTTATCATAAGAAAACTCTCGTTTTCCGTTTGCAAGCCTTCTTGTGAAAAAATCAGAAAATGAGGTAAACTCTCTGTTTTCAAAATCGCTCATAACAATACCGTATTCCTCAACAAACGGAGCAATTTTTTTTACTGATTTTTTTGTGGAATTTCTTTTTGCGTCAAGCCTTGAGTAGGCTTTACCAGCAATAAAAAGCTTAAGAATAATTCTGCCTAACGCATTATCATAAAGAAAGCTGAGTGCCTTTGCACCGTACTGCTTATCTTCATAAAATACCTTGTTTTTTCTGTCGTAAATCTTTCCCATATTTAAGCACCTATAAGAAGCACTGCTACTGCAAGTACTATTGCAAGAAGCCCCAGTAAAGCATAGGCAATACCCCTTGGCTTAGCGATTTTTATTTTTAAAATAAAAAGTACAGCTGTAAGCAAAAGGCTTATAGGGATTATTATGCCTGTTATGCTTAAAAGTTGACCAACAATATAAGCAGATACAACTATTAATGAAGCATAAGTAACAGGTAAGCCAGTAAAAAACTTTGTTACTGTTGAGGTAGTTGTAGAAACATTAAAGAAGCCCAGCCTTGTAATTGCTGCAATTACATAAAAGGAAGAAATTATAATATGATACCATTCTGTATTTCCCATTGCAAACGAAAGTACAACAGGGAAAACTGCAAAGCTTACCATATCAGTAAGTGAATCTATCTGAATACCAAATTCCTTTTCTTCTTCTGTTCTTTTGCATTTTCTTGCAATCATTCCGTCAAAAAGGTCTGCAATACCACATACAATCAGGCAAAGCACAGCGTATTTCATCGCTCCTGTAAATGAAAGAGCCATTCCTAAAACTGCTGATGCTGCACCTATGTATGTAAGTATTACAGATTTATTATAATATCCTAAAAGCATTTTCAATTCTTTTCACCTCCAAGTATAATTTCGCCTGTTTCTCCATTTATTGTAATGGTGTCGCCGTCCTTTATAAGCTTTGTTGCATTTTCGGCACATACAACACAAGGGATACCATATTCTCTTGAAACAACAGCAGCGTGGCATAGTGTACCACCATGCTCGGTAACAATTCCACCAAGCATAGCAAACTTGCCTGTCCAGCCTGTATCGGTGAATTTTGTTACAAGAATATCTCCTTCAGCCAATCTGTCGGTTTCATCAAGTGAATGAATAACTCGTGCTGTGCCAGTTGCCTTAAAGTAAGAACAGCCAATACCAAACAAAGCCTTATCAAATTTCTTTTTAGCTGTATTTGAAAAGGTTGAGCCTATTTCGTATTCGGTTGAAAAGTTTCTGAATGAGGAATAATAAATTTTATTTCTTTCAATTATTTTATCAAGGTCTGTTTTTGATATTTCTCCGTGAAGAAGCTTTTTAATATCTTCAATTTTAGCAAACCAAATATCATTTTTATCAGAAATTATCTGCTCGCTAAAAAGCATCTCTGCAAGTCGTAATGTGTATGCTCTTACTATGCAGTAAAACTTTGTAGAAATATCCTTGAATTCCTCTCGCCACCAAAGAAGCTCTCTTGCTTCGTTTACATTCTTTTCAAAGCTTTTGTATGAGGAAGGGGAGAGCTTTTGTTGAATTCTTACCATTTCCTTTTTATAATCCTCGTGCAAGCGTGCAGAGTCCTTTTGTGGAGAGCAATCCTCGCCTAATGCACAGGTCTTTTTAACATCCTTGATAACTGCTTCTATATCCTCGTAAAATGATGGATATGTAACATTAAGCTCTCTTTTTGAGTGATAACCGAATTTTTCGATATATTGTAAAACTCTATCTCCAAAAGGTGCATTATTAAGATTTTCAGCAATTTCCTTAGCAGGTGTGTTTTCCAAGAAAGCTAAAGCCTTTTTATCCTTTTTTATGCTTCTGCTTATATCCCACATATAATAAAATGGTAGCATATGAGAAACATTATCAAGACCACCTATAAGGGTAAAATATCCCCCCGTGGTTGTGTGCTTTAAAATTCTACCCTTGAATATAGATAGATAAATTGTGTTGATGAAAATTTGTCTGAAATATGTAGTTTCGCTTTTTAAATACTCATCAAAAATCAGCTTTTCCCATTTTTTCTTTATTTCATCAGACGAAAAATCGTTATCCTTTTTCGCAAAATAATCTGTAAAGGTTTCTATAAGGTCAGCCTTCAGGCTATCAGCATTTTTCTTGCGTTTTTTAGCAAGCTTATTCTGTGTGGTTGCTATTTTAATAACTCTTAAAAGTGTTTTTGGAGTAATAGGTGTAGTAGTACCATTTCCTTCATAGGTTATCTGAACACCTAGCTCACTGTCAAAATCTCTTTCTTTATATCCAGGAACCTTAGCCATTGCTGATTTTACCACGCTTAAATTCCAGTAGGGTCTGCCATAGAACATTTCACCAAGCTTTTTAGCAAGCTCAGCTGGTGTCATAATTTTAGACTCAATAAAGAATTTTCTCAGCTCAATTTCCCAGATATATTCGTAAAGGCTCCACATATAGGGTGTGCATACAGTAGATGAAACTCCACCGTCCTTAAAATTTGCTGTGGTCCATTGGTCATTTATTCCACCATAAAGAATTTTTGTTATTGGTCTTGCTTGTAGAATATAAAGAAGTCCATTTTCATACGCAAATTCAATATCACAAGGGTAACCAAAAAGCTGTTGAATACTAAGTGCTGTGTCTGCAATTTCGATTATTTGTTGCTTTGAAATAAGCTCTCCTGATGAAAGTGTAATTTCTTTATTCCACCAATCATAAGAATATCTTTCGGCAGAAACCTTGCCACTTACAAGATTTTCACCCTGACCCTTTGTTGCCTCAATAATAATTTCTTTATCATAGCCACTTATCGGATTTACTGTAAAGATAACACCACTTGTTTCAGAATCAACCATTTCTTCAATAATAACAGCCATTTCTGCTTCGTTGGCAGATATTCCGTTTGTAGCAAGATATGAAAGAACTATTTCTGAATAGGCAGAAAGATAGCATTTAATAACGGCATCTGTAATTTCATCAATACCCTTTGTATTTATAAATGTATCGTATTGACCAGCAAATGAAAAGCCTGCTAAATCTTCCTTTATACCACTGCTTCTAACAGCGTACTTCTTATGAGGCTTTATATGCTTTTTTATTTCATTTTTTACATCATTATGTAATGCAAGTGAAGAATAAAGCTTTAGAATCTCATTTGATGTTTCCTTTGCATTATCCTTTGTAAGATTTTTCAAAAGAGCGTCAACCTTGCATTTGTTTTTGTTTTCAGAAATAGTTTTTAAGAAAATATCATTTCCCAGAACAATACCATCTGGAACATTAAATCCACTATTTTTCATTAAAGATAGAAAAGTAGCTTTATTACCAACCCTTTTTTCGTCCAGCTTTTCTTTAAGAAGATAAATATTCATTTAGGCTTATCCTTTCGGTTAAAACATATTTTTTCTTAAATGACATAAATATAAAAGTACATTCAATATAATATGTGTTAATGCACCTACAAGTACATAAACAAAGTAATACCATACAGGTAATGGGAAGAAAATACATACAACTAAAACACAGCCCAAAATCGAATCAGCTTGGTCAAAAAAGATAAAAAATATTTTTCTGAAGCCGTTTATGTCGTTTTTTCCTGGAGTAATATCAAACCTTCTTTTTATAAAGCTGTTTGGTAGCTCACACAAAGCATAGGATAATCCCATAAGTGCTCCTGTAAGAGTGTTATATAGAATAGTGTTATCATAGTTTCTGTAAAAATAATTATATGTAGAAAGAGAAGCACTGCTTTTTAAAATTATGCCCCACAATACAGAAAATAAAATTCCGAAGATAATCATTCCTATAAAACCCTTAAAGGTTTTATTTTCTCCAAAAATTCTTTTTCCGTCAATAAAGCTTTTTTCAAAATCAATAGGCTTTTTTAAAAAGTCACATACCTTTATTTTACACCATACCATATTCATAATCCCTGCAAGTATAACGGGTAGCAGAGTTATGTACATTTCTGCAAGCTTATCCATAAAAACTCCTTTCATTTGGAAAATAATCCAAAATTTAGGATAGCACAAAAAATATCGAAATTCAATAAATAATATATGAATAGATCGGGTCGTATCTAAAAAAGACAGATACGACCCAGATATAGATGTAATTTTTAAATTATTATCTTCTTCTATAAAAGATTTTGTAATTGAGAAAAAGCTGTTGAATTACGTAATAGTAATTCTCGCTTGATTTGTTTATATATAGCTAATGCTTTATAAAATTTATTTGTTATCTATAGCTCTGTAAATATGTTTTCCAGATATTCAGTAACATCAGATTTTGACGATAAATTGTTATATATTACAACTGTACCAAATAGATTATCAAACTGATATATTAAATCGAATTTGTCACCGTTTATTTTGTACTGAGTATCTCCTACGATACATATTTTTCCGTTACATTTATCACAGATTTTTTTAACAAGTGCTACAAAGGCATCAGGCTCATTCCAATCATTATGAGTAATAAAAATCCATTTTTCGTCTTCATCAACCATAAAAATTCTGTAATTATAGCTATTCATATTAACCTCAATTATATATGTTTGATTATTTCAATAATTTCGTTTTGGTAAATAGTATTCTTAATTATATTCTTTCAGCTCTATATCTCAGCAGAAATATAGCTACAACAAATGTAATCAGCTCTGCTCCAAAAAAAGAAAGCCAGATACCATTTAATCCCCAAAATGCATTCATTACAATAGCACATACCACAATAGCAACAGCACCACGTAATAGGGAGGCAACCGTTGCCCTTATAGCCTTATAGGTAGCAGAAAAATATGTTACAAGTAAAATATTTATTCCTGCAAAGCTATAGCCTAAAAAGTACAAGCGTAATGCACTATGGGCATATTCAGCAAGCTGAGTGTTTTGCTCACTGTTAAAAATATTAACCAGTTGATTTGTAAAGCCCCATGAGGTAGCAATAATAACTCCCTCTAATATCAGGCAGGCTATAACACCAAGCTTTAAAAGATATTTTAAGTCATTTACTTTGCCTTGTCCATAGCATCTGCTTAAAAGTGGTTGTATACCCTGAGATACCCCATTGAATATAGATATAGCAATCAAAGAAAGATTTGCAACAATACCATAGGCTGCCACACCAACGTTACCAGCCGATGACAAAATAAGTGCATTAAATACAGCTGTGGTAATAGCAGAGGAAATCTCACCTACAAAGGCGGACACACCAAGCTTACAGCAAGAAAACAAAAGCCTTAGTGAGGGTGGTCTGAATTTAATTTTAAGTGTGCATTTTTTGCTTTTGTAATGCAACGAGCAAATAAAAATAGAGATTATAGGGGATACGCCTGTAGCAAGTGCTGCACCTGTTAAGCCTAAATCGAGAGGGAACATAAAAATATAGTCAAAAACAATATTAAACAGACTTGAAATTATAGCTGCAACCATTGCAGTATTTGGAGCGTTGTTGTTACGCACAAAGGCTGTAAAGGTGAAGTTAGCCATAAAAAACGGAGATGCCATTAAAGCTATTTGTAAATAGCTTTTACCAAGAGTAGCAATAGCTTGGTCTGCCCCCATTAATACAAGTAGCCTTTCAGAAGCAAACATTCCTAAAAGTATAAAGGGTATACTAAAAATAATCTGCCATATAAGTGAATGTGTAAAATAGCTGTCTATATTTTTTACTCCCTGTGCATTTTTTATTGCATAGCTTGTAGCTGAGCCAATACCAATCATAGCACCAATAGCAAAAATAAGACCATATATAGGCAATGCAAGATTAAGCACAGTTATACCATTTGCACCTGAGTATAAAGAAATAAAAAATGTGTCTGCAAGCAAATAGGCTGAAATTCCAAGCATACCTGCTACATTTCGTGATACATATTTAAAAAATTCCTGCTTCAAAGGATAACCTCCGTTAAAATATTTATGCTGTTTTTAATATTACATTATTATTATACACCATTTTATATTAAAGTCACTATTTTAAATGCGAATAAAGCACTTTGAATAAACGCTTTATAGGCATAACAAAAGGGCTAGAGTGTTACCCTAGCCCTGATTAATCAGTGTTATGAAATTAATTACTTACGATTGAAAATTGACATAATATCATAGTAAGTATCATCATCATCAGACTCGTTTAGTCTTCTTGATGGTGCAGGAGCTGTATCTCTGTATGTTGGAGCTGGAGCCTGACGTCTTTCAACAGGTGGTTGCTGTCTAGCAGGTGCTCTCTTTACAGCTTTTTCCTCTGACTTTACAAAGTTATCAGAAGAAGCAAAGCCAGTAGCGATAACTGTTACGCTCATCTCGTCTTCCATATTTTCGTCAAGTACAGCACCCCAGATGATATTAGCATCTGAATCAGCCTGATCTGTAATCATAGAAGAAGCAAGTGAAATCTCATCAAGACCAATATCAGCAGAAGCTGTAATATTTACGATTACACCCTTAGCACCGTCGATTGATGTCTCAAGCAATGGGCTTGTGATAGCCATTCTTGCAGCTTCCTCAGCCTTTTCCTTACCTGTAGCAAAGCCGATACCCATATGAGCATAGCCAGCCTCTTTCATAACAGATGTTACGTCAGCAAAGTCTAGGTTTACAAGACCAGGGATAAGGATAAGGTCTGAAATACTCTGAACACCCTGTCTAAGAACATCGTCAGCAAGGTCAAAAGCATTCTTTAGTGTAATTCTCTGCTCGCTAGCAAACTTTAGTCTTTCGTTAGGTACAACGATAAGTGAATCAACGTGCTCACGCAAACGAGCAATACCCTGCTCAGCCTGCTCCATTCTTCTCTTACCCTCAAACGCAAAAGGCTTAGTTACGATAGCAACAGTTAGAATACCCATTTCATGAGCTATTTCAGCAACAACAGGAGCAGCACCTGTACCTGTTCCACCACCCATACCAGCTGTGATGAATACCATATCTGTATCCTTTAGAACTGCCTGAATTTCCTCACGGTTTTCTTCAGCTGCCTCTCTACCAATTTCTGGCTTAGAGCCTGCACCCTTACCGTGAGTAACCTTCTCACCAATCTGAATTTTCTGACCAGCACTTGAGAACTGCAGAACATGGTCATCTGTGTTTACTGCGATAAACTCAACACTACGAACTCCCATTTTAACCATTCTGTTTACGGCGTTACCACCGCCACCGCCTACACCTATTACCTTAATTACAGGCACATTATCAGTGAATTCTTTTTCTAATTCAAAAGCCATTTCTGTACATCCTCCTAAATTCCTACTAAACCCTTTCCAAAGAGTAGATTAGTCGTTAATTTATATTAGTATATCAGTTTATACTTTACTACATATAAATTTACCACATTACTTATAAAATTTCAATAACCTATTGCTATTTATTCATTAAAAATTTAAAAATTCGATAGATTTCTTATGTAACTTTTTTATATTACATTGCTTATAAGCTATGGTCAGCAAGCATTTTTACTATTTTAATTAAAGCATTAATGTGGATTTTTCTCTGCAAGGCTTGTACTCATACAGATAATTTAGTATATTTTATCATAGAAAATAACAGTATGCTAATCTATAATTTAATGCTGTATATGAGCTGTATAGAATATTTGTAATTTGTAAAGCTTTGCAAAAGAAAAAGACAGCTTCGAAAAGCTGTCTTTCTGGTGCCGGTGGCCGGACTCGAACCGGCACGGTATCGCTACCGGTGGATTTTGAGTCCACTACGTCTGCCAATTCCATCACACCGGCACAACACAATGTATTATACAACAAGAATTTAAAAAAAGCAATACCTTTTTAATATTAATTTTTAATTCCTCTATATAATGCTGTGTTTTAGGTTGATAAAAAGTATTACTTTAAGCTGAATTTTGTTTTTGGCATTGTGCATACAGGGCATTTCCAGTCGTCTGGTAGCTCTTCAAAAGGTATTTCACCGTCATATACATAGCCACAAATATCGCATACGTATTGCTTTTGTTCAGTGTTAGATTTTTCCTCTACATAGGTAGGTGCTTTTGGAGGAGCTGAGCCCTTTATTACCTTGTGGTAATAGTCGTATGTCATACTTTCGCCTTCAATTACATCGCTTGTATCTGTAACCTCTGCAAAATATACAGTATGATCAGAAACCGAAATTTTATCAGTAACCCTGCAAATAAGGTAACCACCTCTGCCGTCTGTTATTATAGGTAAATTGTTAACAACAGTATGTGGTACATCAGCAAGCTTATCCTTGTCAAAGCCACTTGCAAAGCCCAAAGCAGAAAATACAGACTTTGGAGCTTCGGTATTCAATATGGTAACAGAAAATTCGCCTGTTTTTTCAATTTGCTGTGCTGTATAACAGCTTTTGTTTACACTTACTGCAATCACAACAGGCTTTGAGCTTATCTGAAAAACTGTATTTACAATACAGGCTGATAGCTTTTCGTCTGACCTTACACCTATTGCATACATTCCGTAGGATAGCTTTCTTAATGCTAAATTGTTCATTGTAGACACCTCGTTTTATTATTAGTTTAACACAAACCAATTAAGCTGTTAGCTAACTGGTAGTTTAACTTAAAAAGTCTGAAATATTGTTTAAAATTTATTTATTGATATAGTAGAAAACTTATGATAGAATTATAGCAAATTCTGAATACGGAGAGTTTGTATGAAAATAAAAGAATCTGCTGAAAATTACTTGGAAACTATACTGATTATAAAGGAACGTAATGGTGAGGTACGTTCTGTTGATGTTGTAAATGAGCTTGGCTTTTCAAAGCCTAGTGTGAGCGTTGCTATGAAAAACCTTAGAGAAAATGGATATATTACTATGGACTCAAGAGGCTTTATAGAGCTTACCGACAAAGGCTTGATTATTGCAGAAACAATGTATGAACGCCATAAGCTTTTTACAAAATGGCTTATGGCTTTAGGTGTAAGCGAAAAAACAGCAAAGGAAGACGCTTGCAGAATTGAACACGCAATAAGTGCAGAAACCTTTGAAGCAGTCAAAAAGCACATATCAGAAGCATAAATCACCTGAATATATAATAACATTTACTAGAATAATTTTGTTAAGTATATGTTAATTTTATGACTGCTTTTAAATATTGTGTGGGGTAAAGTCAGATTAATATATGTTTTTAAAATAATGGCAAGCTTAAATATTTTTATCAAACCGAAAAGCAGGACACTTACAATAAAAGGTTAGTGTCCTGCTTTTTGCTGTTAAGGTGCGACAAAACTGTATTGACAATACATTAAGCATTGTGATATTCTTTTACAGTCTGTTTTTATAATTTAATTATATAAATTGATGTTCAGGGTGGTGTGTTAGATGACAATAGAGGAGTTTTATGAGCATATTGGTGGAGATTATAGTGAAATTACTTCTCGGATATTACAGGAGGATAGAATAAGAAAATATTTATATATATTTCTGAATGATAAAACCTTTACTAATCTATGTACAGAGATTGATAGTAACAACGTTCAAAGGGCATTTGTTTATGCACTTACGCTTAAAGGGTTTTCGCAAAGCTTAAGCTTGTCATCGCTATATGTTTATGCTAATTTAATAGCAAAGGCATTGCATAATAATAATCTTGAAAGGGCAACCTGTTTTTTGCCAGATTTAAGCAGAGAGTATACAAGGATTATTACTGAAATAAAGGCTTTGAAAAAAGCAGAAGGTTCGAGATTATAGGTTTAATATTGAAAATTGTAAATATATAAAAACAGACAGGGCAATAGTTATAAAACTATTGCCCTTTTTAGTGGCGAAAAGTAACTGCTTAAATTTTAAACAAACCTATATTGTAAAAAGCAGGTTGTTATACTTTAAGTGGTAGTATATGAAAACTCAAAATAGCTGTCTGTTTTTACTGATATTTATAGTTTTTTTGAAAATACTTGAACCACGTCAGTGTTTCTCTATTTTTTGCTTGAACCTGCATTGCATTAGCGAAATATTCAGTCATTTTCTGTTTTCAGGTGCTCTCTGATTCATATTTTTTAACTGAACATCATATAATTTTCTAGCTGTAATAATTAGGAGGAAAGAAAATGCTAGAATTTTATCCTGAGGGAATACTCATAGATAAGGCTGAAAATATAAAAGCCTTTAAAACACTTAATTCACTTAACGAGGCATATTTAGATGAAAGAATTTTAGAGGCCCGAGCCATTGTGTGTGACGCAGACCATAATCTTATTGTTGATATGGGCTGTATAAAAGGAATTATCCCACGAGAAGAGGGTGCTTTGGGAATAAAAGAGGGTAAGGTAAGAGATATAGCAGTTATCTCACGAGTAAATCGCCCTGTTTCATTTATAATAACAGATTTTATACGCAGTGCTAATGGTAGCACCATAGCTGTGCTGTCACGTAGTAAGGCACAGGGGCGTTGTATGGATAAGTACATAAGATATTTGAAAAGTGGAGATGTAATAAACGCAAGAGTTACACATTTAGAGCCCTTTGGTGCGTTTGCTGATATTGGCTGTGGTATAGTTTCTTTAATTCCTATTGATACAATTTCTGTTTCACGAATAGAGCACCCACGAGAACGCTTTACAGTGGGTATGGATATAAAGGCTGTTGTAAGAAGCGTTGATAGCGACAGAATAAATCTTACACATAAGGAGCTTTTAGGCACGTGGGAGGAAAATGCAAAAGCCTTTAAGGTTGGAGAAACTGTTGCAGGTATTGTCCGTTCAGTTGAGGAGTATGGTGCATTTATTGAATTAACACCAAATCTTGCTGGTCTTGCAGAGGTTAAGGATGGCATAGTTTCTGGCAGTCAGGCTAGTGTATATATTAAGAATATTATTCCAGAGCGAATGAAAATAAAGCTTATCATTATAGATACCTTCGAGCAAAAATATAAGCCAGTACAGCCAAAATACTTTTTTACCGGCGAGCATATGGATAGCTTTATGTATTCACCGTTAAATTGCGAAAAGCTAGTTGAAACTATATTTAATTATACTTAGCTGTACATAAAATAGTACAGCTACGCTTTGAACTATTGACTTAATTTGTTTGTAAATATATACTTTGGGTATAGGTCATTAATAAACTGTACCCAAATATATTTACAAACGGAGGAATCTGAAATGAATATATTAATAGTTATCTGTCTTATTATTCTTATAATACTTGCTGTTCTAAATTTGCTTGCTTTAATTAAACAGGGCAGGAGAGATAGCGAAACAAACAGTGATGAGATTATTGCCTTGAATAATCAGCTAAAGGAATATATTTCTGAACAGAATAGAAATAATAGAATAGAGATAAATACAACTCTTACAAATTCCATAAGAAATATGGCTGATATAATTACTGATAGCCAAAAAGCCTCTAACAATAATCAACTGCAACAGCTGTCATCACTTGAGAAAAGAATGGAAAATTTATCTAACAGCAACGAGATGAGGCTTGATAAGATAAGAGAAACAGTTGAAAGCCGACTTGAGTATTTGCAGAGTGATAACAATAAAAAGCTGGATCAGATGCGTGTTATAGTTGACGAAAAGCTTCAAAAGACAATAGATGACAAAATGACACGCTCGTTTGCTCTTGTAAACGAAAGGCTTGAGCAGGTGTACAAGGGCTTAGGAGAAATGCAAACCCTTGCTGTTGGTGTGGGTGACTTGAAAAAGGTATTATCAAACGTTAAAACAAGAGGTATTTTAGGAGAAATACAATTAGGAGCAATACTTAAAGAAATTTTGTCGCCAGAGCAGTATGAAGAAAATGTAATTACTAAAAAAAGCAGTAGAAATCCAGTAGAGTTTGCTGTTAAGCTTCCAAACGACAATAATTCAGCTGTATATTTACCTATTGACTCAAAATTCCCAGCTGACACATATCAGGCATTACTTAATGCACAGGATAACGGAAATAAGGATGAGATAGCTACAGCTGTAAAAGCACTTATTACAAGAATAAAGAGCGAAGCCAAGGATATTCACGAGAAATACATAGACCCACCAAATACAACAGAATTTGCAATAATGTTCTTACCTTGTGAGGGCTTATATGCCGAGGCTGTAAATCGTGGCTTAGTAGAAATTTTACAGCGTGAATACAAGGTTAATATAGCAGGCCCAAGTACAATGGCTGCTCTTTTAAACAGTCTGCAAATGGGCTTTAAAACCTTAGCAGTGCAAAAACGAAGTGCCGAGGTTTGGAATGTTTTAAGCTCAGTTAAAACCGAGTTTGACAAATTTGAAGATGTTCTTACAATGACACAGCAACGACTGAATCAAGCTAATAGCGAATTAGACAAGCTTGTTGGTGTGCGTACTCGCCAGATAAAACGTAAGCTTTCGGATGTATCTGTAATTAATACAGGTGCAGATAATGCTTTGCTTGGAGATAATAACCTTTAATTAAAATATAGATAAATTTGGGTTTGTAGGGTTAGCCTTGCAAATCCAAATTATTTTTTGCTGATTTTTACTTTCTATGTTGTAATAATAACGTAGTAGCTTTAATTATTCAAATAACTAAAAATCATACAAAAGTAAACGCAGAGTTGTTTTTGTATAAATTTGTATTAAAATGGTACTTGGTTTGCTCTGTGTTATTAGGGGAGATCTGATTTTGTTTTAGCACTTTATTACTGTAAAATACTATTATCTTAAAGTAAACAGGGAGTTAAAACAATTGCAAAAGTCAAATAAAACTATAACCTAAGACATTTTTTGTTGAATAAAAGTTTTTTTACAAAGTATATGCAAAAATTGGCATAAATCCACATATGATAAAGAAGCAATAAATAGTTTTTTTAAGTATTTTTACAAATCTCAAGAATTATTTTTATTTTTAGCCTTTTACCTCTTGTAATTCTCGAAAAATGTAGTATAATCTAATTGTAGCTAGAAAGACTAGCAGAACATAATTCCAAGGAGGAGATACCAATGGTAGATTTTAAACAATGGGACGGCTTTGAAGGCCGCATTTGGAAAGAAGAAGTTAATGTTCGTGACTTTATTCAGAAGAATTACACACCATATGATGGTGATTCAGAATTTCTAGTTGGCTCAACAGAGGCAACTGATAAATTGTGGGGTATCCTACAAGGACTACAGAAGGAAGAGCGTGCTAATGGTGGCGTTCTTGATATGGAAACAGAGGTTGTTACAGGTCTAACAGCTTATGGCCCTGGCTATATCAGCGAAGCTACTAAGGATTTAGAGAAGGTTGTTGGTCTACAGACAGATAAGCCTCTAAAGCGTGCATTTATGCCATTCGGTGGTATTAAAATGGCTGTACAGGCTTGTACTACAAACGGCTATACACCAAACCCAGAGCTAAGCAAAATTTTCACAGAGTATTCACGTACACACAATCAGGGTGTATTCGATGCTTATACAAAAGAGATGAAGCTTGCTCGTCACAACCACATCATCACAGGTCTACCTGATACATATGGTCGTGGTAGAATCGTTGGTGACTATCGTAGAGTTGCTCTATATGGTATCGACTTCCTAATCGAAGAGAAGAAGAAGGATTTCGAGAACTGTGGCGATGGTACAATGGTAGACAACGTTATCCGTCAGCGTGAGGAAATCTCAATGCAGATTGCAGCCCTAAAGGGTATGAAGGAAATGGCTAAGATTTACGGTTTTGATATTTCTGAGCCTGCTAAGAACGCATACGAGGCTGCTCAGTGGCTATACTTCGGTTACCTAGCTGCTATCAAGACACAGAACGGTGCTGCTATGAGTGTTGGTAGAATTTCAACATTCCTAGATATCTATATAAAGAGAGATATGGATCTTGGTATCTTAACTGAGTCACAGGCTCAGGAGATTATCGACCATATGGTTATGAAGTTCCGTATGGTTAAGTTCGCAAGAATTCCATCATACAACGAGCTATTCTCAGGTGACCCAGTATGGGCTACACTAGAGGTAGGTGGTATTGGCGTTGACGGTCGTTCAATGGTAACAAAGACAGACTACCGTTTCCTACATACACTAGAGAACATGGGCCCTTCACCAGAGCCAAACCTAACAGTTCTTTACTCACCAGCTCTTCCAGAAAACTTCAAGAAGTACGCTGCTCAGATTTCAATCCGTACAAGCTCAGTTCAGTACGAGAACGATGATGTAATGAAGCCAGTATGGGGCGACGATTACTCAATCTGCTGCTGTGTATCTGCTACACAGACAGGTAAAGAGATTCAGTTCTTCGGTGCTAGAGCTAACCTTGCTAAGTGTCTTCTATACGCTATCAACGGTGGTGTAGATGTTAAGACTCGTGAGCAGTGTGGTCCAGCTTACGCTCCAATCACAAGCGAGTACCTAGACTATGATGAGGTTATGGCTAAGTACGATATGATGCTAGAGTGGCTAGCTGGTCTATATGTAAATGTACTAAACCTAATTCACTATATGCACGACAAGTATTACTATGAGGCTGCTGAGATGGCTCTTATTGATACAGATGTACGTCGTACATTCGCAACAGGTATCGCTGGTTTCTCACACGTTGTTGACTCACTAAGTGCTATTAAGTACGCTAAGGTTAAGACAGTTCGTGACGAAACAGGTATTGTTGTTGACTTTGAAACAGAGGGTGACTTCCCTAAATATGGTAACGATGATGACCGTGCTGACGACATCGCAGTATGGCTACTAAAGACATTCATCGAGAAGATTAAGAAGCACCACACATACCGTGATTCAGAGCCTACAACTTCAATTCTAACAATCACATCAAACGTTGTTTATGGTAAGGCTACTGGCTCAATGCCTAACGGTCGTAAGGCTGGTGCTCCTCTATCACCTGGTGCTAACCCAAGCTACGGTGCAGAGATGAATGGTCTACTAGCTTCACTAAACTCAGTTGCTAAGCTACCATATCACTGGGCACTTGATGGTATTTCAAATACTCAGACAATCAGCCCAACAGCTCTTGGTCATAACGAAGAAGAGCAGACAGAGAAGCTTGTTCAGGTACTTGACGGTTACTTTGCACAGGATGCACATCACCTAAACGTAAACGTATTCGGTGTAGAGAAGCTAATCGATGCTATGGAGCACCCAGAGAAGGAAGAGTATGCTAACTTTACAATTCGTGTATCTGGTTACGCTGTTAAGTTCATCGACCTAACAAGAGAGCAGCAGATGGATGTAATTTCACGTACTTGCCATGCAAGCATGTAATAATACAATCGGCAGAGTTCGTTCACTAGAAACCTTTGGTCTGGTGGACGGACCTGGCGTTAGATTTGTGGTATTTCTTCAGGGCTGTCATATGAGATGTCAGTATTGTCACAATCCAGAAACATGGTCTATGACTAATGGTGAGGAATGGGACGCAAAGGAATTGTTTAACAAAGCATATCGTTATCGCACATATTGGAAAAAAGATGGTGGTATAACTGTAAGTGGTGGCGAGCCACTATTGCAGATGGAATTTGTTACCGAGCTTTTCAAATATGCAAAGCAACGCAATGTTCATACAACCCTTGACACCTGTGGACAACCCTTTAAAAACACACCTGAGTTTTTAGAAAAATTTGATAAGCTAATGGAATATACAGACCTTGTAATGCTTGACATAAAAGAGTTTGATGACGAAAAGCATAAAGCTCTTACAGCACACGGTAATAAAAATATTCTGGAAATGGCTGAATATTTGTCAGAGCACGGCAAAGCTATGTGGATAAGACACGTATTAGTGCCAAATCTTACAGATGATGAGCAGGGCTTAAAAGACCTTAATAGCTTTATTAAAACTCTGAAAACAGTAGAGCGTGTAGAAATTTTACCATACCATAGCCTTGGTGCCTTAAAGTGGGAGGAGCTTAATATGCCATATCCACTAGCTGATGTTTTACCACCAACTAAAGAAGAGGTAAAAAGGGCAGAGGCACTGCTGGAAATAAATAATTAACAAACTTTAAGAGCCTGCAAAATTTGCAGGCTCTTTTTGGCTCTATATCAATAGTTGGGGTAACCCGAAAATAATAAGGCTCTATGTCAATAGTTGGGGTAACCCCAAAATAAGAAAAGCGAAAACAGGCAACGGCAACTAAGCTGTTGCCTGTTTTTTATATAAAGCTCAAATTAAATCATTTTATCAGCTGTTCGCAACTTTTTTTCCGTGTTAAATCAGGAAGATATTGGTAGAATATATTTGCAAGGTTACTTCAAGCGTGTGTGTGAACTTTTATCCTACACTGCGGTGCACTAGGCTATGCCAATGTGTATGCCAGAAGAATCACTTGTCTGATGACAATAGGATATATTGTCAGTTTTTTCTAATTGCAAATTTTTGCATTGTGGAATCTAATGAGTCTCAAAAGCTCAAAATGGAGGTGGGTTCGAACCCCACAACTACTTTATGTGCGAAAGCACGCTACAATTTTAATCTGAAAAAGCAATTACTCGGCTGTAGAATTGAAAATTCATTTCAACAGCAATGTGCTACTTACCTTGCTTGAAGATGGATACCGTGTATCAACCATATAAGCCAAAAGCTTTCTTTCCGTTTATATGTGCGACCACTTAAATTTTCAACCGTTTGTAGTGCATGAGTAATTGTAATCGCAATTTAACCTTTAGGAGGATTATATATTATGAAAAAAATTATTATCAATGAAAATCAAAGAGGCTTTATGTTCAAAAACGGAAAATACATAAAAATGCTTGCACCAGGCAAATATTTTGCTTCTGGTGGAAAAGAAATTGAGGTAGCAGATTTACAAAAGCCTGTTAAATTAGAAAAATGTGCGTTGGATACTGTTTTAAGCGACAAAAATGTTGCAAAGGCTATATCTGTAATTGAAGTACCTGACCAGAAGCTGGCACTTCATTTTGTAAACGGAAAATTTGATTCAGTTTTGTGTCGTGGCAAATATGCGTTTTGGTCACTGATTGATAAGCACGAGTATCAGATTGTTGATATTTCTACTCCAGAAGTATCAGCTGATGTACCAGAGTATATTTTCTCGAAAATTACAGCTGCTCATTATACTAAGATTGAGGTTTTAGAGTATCAAAAGGTACTACTATATTTCAATCAGAAATTAACTAGAATTCTTGAGCCAGGAATATATTATTTCTGGAAGAATGGTATTAAAATAGATGTAAAATATGTAGACACAAGACTTAAACAGATGAATATCACTGGTCAGGAAATCCTGACACAAGATAAGGTTTCTCTTCGCATTAATTTTGTCTGCACTTATCGTGTAACAGATTATGTGAAGATACATACTGATATTGATAACTTTGCTGAGCAAATGCATGTGGCTGTACAGCTAGCCTTGCGTGAGTATGTTGGCAAATACAAAATCGATGAGATTTTAGAAAATAAAGTTGAAATGACAGAGTTTGTATTTGCTAAATTAAAGGCAAAGGAAAAGGAGCTGTTTGTCGAGATTACAGACGCTGGTGTAAAGGATATTATTTTACCTGGAGAAATCCGTGAAATAATGAATACTGTACTTGTTGCAGAAAAGCGAGCACAGGCAAATGTGATTACTCGACGAGAGGAGGTTGCTTCAACAAGATCCTTGTTGAATACAGCCAAGCTGATGGATGAAAACAAAACACTCTATAAGCTCAAGGAGCTTGAGTATATCGAGCGTATTTGTGAAAATGTTGGTAATATAAACCTGAATGGCAATACAGATGTTCTGTCACAGCTTACGGGTATACTAAGGAGTAATGCCTTATAATAGCTTGCAGGTAGTATCTGAAACAGAAAAACGACTGAATATTTCGCTAATGCAAGGTGTGATTAATATAAAAATCGCCTGTATTAGTAGAAATAGGCAGTTGTTTGAGTTTTCAGTAAAAGATAAAGAAATTTAAATATGATGGTGTGAGAATAAATGCTTTATACAGCTTTTCCAAGTGATTTAAAAGAAGATTTAGATATTGTGCAGAGAATTTTGCCAAAGAAAATATCAGCCTGTGACAGTGCTATGTCATATACACTGAACAATGGCAAAATTGTTGAAATTCCATATAGAATATATTTGTCAGATATTGACAATTCAGAATATGATATACTTACTCCAACGCAAAAACAACTTCTGTGCTGTATCTATACAAGGAGCAGTGATGGGTATGTCAGAGAAAAATATTTGCGAAAATTACTGGATATGTCGTTTGAAGGATGGAGCATTCCATTCATAGTCAAACTTTGTGATGAATATGTTCTTGAAATACTTGAAATTATTTATTGCAAGCTGAAAGAGCGAAACAATGAAGATATTAAAAGCTTTTGCCTGATAAATAAGGCCTCAACCCAAAAGAGCTATTCAAGAATGATAAGCTATTGGAATGAGTTTTATCGTGAATATGAATTTTCTTTTAGAAAATACATTGGCAGAAGCTTGTTCAGAGATTGTCTGGGATACGATAGAACATTTGAAAAATAGTATAAGTTTGAAATAGAAGGAGAGATAATTATGCTAGAGATAAAGGGAAAAGTAAACACTGCAATCTGCTACGCTAAGGTAGTAGAGGATGAAGCAATAGAGCAGATAAGAAGAATGTGTGATTATTCTCTTACAGAGGGTAGCAGAATAAGAATTATGCCCGATGTACACGCAGGCAAGGGCTGTACAATAGGCACTACAATGACAGTAATTGATAAAGCCTGCCCGAATATTGTAGGTGTTGATATTGGCTGTGGTATGTACACAGTAAAGCTAGAGGATAAAAGCGTTGACTTTGAAAAAATAGATGAGGTAGCACATTTTATACCATCTGGAATGAATGTGTGGGAGGGAAGAATAGAAAGATTTGATTTAACAAGACTTCGTTGCTATCGCTCATTAAAGGATAGTAAAAGACTTGAGCGTTCTTTGGGTACACTTGGAGGAGGAAATCACTTTATAGAGGTAGAGGTTTCTTCTGATGGAACATATTATCTTGTTATTCATTCAGGAAGCAGAAATCTTGGAAAGCAGGTTGCCGAAATCTATCAGCAAATAGCAGTTGACCTTCATATGGGTAAGGAGGAGTATTTTAAACAGCGTGACGAGATTATTTGCACCTATAAGGCAGAGGGTAGAAAATCAGAAATAGAAAAAGCACTAAAGGAGCTACAAAATAATTTTCAAGCACAGGAGCTTGTTATCCCTGATGATATTTGCTGGCTTTATGGTACTTTTCTTGAGGACTATTTACACGATGTTGAAATATGTCAGGAGTTTGCAAGACGTAACAGAGAAAAAATGGCAGAAATCATTTTAGAAAAAACAAAAATGACAGCCACAGAAGCATTTCATACCATTCATAATTATATAGATACTAACGAGATGATTTTAAGAAAGGGTGCTATTCCAGCTCATAAGGGAGAAAAGGTGTTAATTCCAATTAATATGCGTGATGGCTCTGTTATTGCAGTAGGTAGGGGAAATCCAGAATGGAATTATTCAGCACCACACGGAGCAGGCAGAATAATGTCCAGAAATAAGGCAAGAGAAAGCCTGAGTATGGATGAATATAAAGAAACAATGAAGGGTATTTATACAACCTCTGTAAACGAGAAAACACTGGATGAAGCACCGATGGCTTATAAATCACTTAGTGATATTATTGATGTTATCAGAGATTCTGTTGACATTATTGATATAATGAAGCCTGTATATAATTTTAAAGCGTCTGATGATATTGTGCCTTGGAAAAAGAAAAAGGATTAATATAAATCAACCCTCTAAAGCTGGATTTTACTCTGGCTTTGGAGGGCTTTTCTTAGCTTTATAAAACAGGTGTTTAATGTGCTTTTACTACCTCAGCATTTTCTTTACAATAACTAACATTTATGATAAAATATGACTAATTTTTTTAATATGTGCTATTATGGGAGTGATAGAAGTGAAAACTGAAAACAAAACCGAAATAAAAAGTAAAGAAATAAGTACAATTGATGAATTATTGGAATTTATTAAAGAAATATATGTTTGGCAGGAAGAAAATAATAACAAAACAAATGATAATAAAATAGATGATATTCATAAAACAAGATTGTGGTTCAGAGGAGTTGAAAATGCAGATTGGGATCTGCTTCCATCTGTACAGCGTAACAATAAAAGAATAGAGAAGGAACGTTTTATTACAAATGATTTTTATATCAAAGCTAATCAGGTAATGGAGCGTGCTCCAGATAAAAAGAATTATTCTTCTTGGATGTCTATTATGCAACACTATGGATTACCAACAAGATTATTAGACTGGAGTAGCTCTCCACTTATTGCAACGTTTTTTGCTACAGAGAATTATAAAGCAAAAACAGATGCCTGCGTGTGGGTATTAGTACCAAGATTATTAAACAAATCTCAGGGCTTTGAAGAATGTATATATCCAGTAGACTCCGAAACAGCTCAAAATATGCTTTTACCTGCTTTTAAAAAGGAGAATAATATAGAGAGGCTAAATGACAAAATACTTGCTTGTCATTCAACAGAAAACGATTTACGTATGTATTCACAGCAAGCCAATTTTACAATACATAATTCTTTAAAAAAAATAACTGATATGCCTCAACAGGATATGCTCTACAAAATCATTATCCCATGCGAGATTAAAGAGAAGCTACTAAAGGATTTGGAGATATTAGGAATTACAGAAAGCTTTATTTATCCCGATTTAGATCATATTTCTAAGGATATAAAAAGAATTTATGGCTTAGATTAATCAGTGTTTTATAATAAGCATAAATATATAAAAAGCCCTCCAAAGCTGGATTTTACTCTGGCTTTGGAGGGCTTTTTCTGTTAATTTGAAATAAAAAATGAGCAGACGTTAATCTGCTCATTAGCTCTGTTTATTCAATTAGAAATAAACGTCCATTCTGAACTCGTTCTCACCGTTGATTACACAGTAAGCAGCGTTCTCCTGTGGCTTTAGGTATACTGTAACAGAAGTAATCTCTGCACCCTCGTTCTCAGCAAGGAATACCTTCTTTACGTTCTCGATGATAGTAGCATACTGCTCCTGAACACCGTTGAACTCTACATAGAAATCAACTGTTGGCTCTACTGCCTTCTTAGTTGTCTTTCTTGTTGTTGTTTTCTTAGCTGTTGTTGTCTTTGTAGCAGTAGACTTTGTTGTTGTCTTCTTTGCTGTTGTCTTCTTTGCAGGAGCCTCTGTGTTCTCCTCAACTGCTGTTGCTTCTACCTTTGCCTCAACCACTGCCTCAACAGGTGCCTCTGCCTTAGTAGCTGTTTTCTTTGCTGTAGTTTTCTTAGTTGTAGCCATGAAAAATACCTTCTTTCACTCAAATAAAAATAATATTAGTAATTCTCTACATACCCATACAGAACACCTGTATGAACTTACCTGTACATTATATAATTATTAAAAGTGAATTGTCAAACAAATATCAAAAATTCCATTTCTGTAACAATTTTCACTAAATTATTAGTTGTAATTTGGTAATTATAACAATCAAATTTGCAGAAATTAATAGAATAAATACCACCTTCAACTGTAAAAAATGGCTTTGCTACTACGTTAATAGGCTGAATTACAGAATAACCTCAAAGAATTAAATAAGCAGAAATAAAAATAGCATAAGTTCTATTTTGCAGTTGTTAAAGGGGTGTTTTAATGATATAATCATATTGTATTGTACAACTGGGCATAATTTTATAAATGCCAAAAATAAATTAAAAGGATGATAAAAATAAATGATTACAGTTTCTAATGTAAGTATTAATTTCAGTGGAACAGATTTATTCAAAGAGGTTGACCTAAAGTTTACACCAGGTAACTGCTATGGCGTTATTGGTGCTAATGGTGCTGGTAAGTCAACATTTCTGAAGGTGCTGACAGGTGAGCTTGAGCCTACAACAGGTGATGTTATTATTCCTGACGGTGAGCGTATGAGTGTTTTGAAGCAGGACCACTTTGCCTTTGATGAATACACTGTATTAGATACAGTTATTATGGGTAATATGAAGCTTTACAACATTATGAAGGAAAAGGACGAGCTATACGCAAAGCCAGATTTCAGCGATGAAGACGGTATAAGAGCAAGTGAGCTTGAAGCAGAATTTGCAGAAATGGACGGCTGGGAGGCAGAAAGTGACGCTTCTAAGCTTATTCAGGGCTTGGGTCTTACTGAGGATATTCTATATTCACAGATGAGCAATCTTACAGGTAACGAAAAGGTAAAGGTATTGCTTGCACAGGCTTTATTTGGTAACCCTGAAATCCTTATGATGGACGAGCCTACCAACAACCTTGATATTATGGCTATCTCTTGGCTTGAGGATTTCCTTATGGACTACGAGGGTACAGTTATTGTAGTAAGCCACGACCGTCACTTCCTTAACACAGTATGTACTCATATGGTAGATATTGACTATGGTAAGATTAAGATGTATGTTGGTAACTACGAATTCTGGTACGAGTCAAGTCAGATGGTACAGGCTATGATTAAACAGCAGAATAAGAAAAACGAAGAGAAAATCAAGGAGCTACAGAACTTTATTGCTCGTTTCTCTGCAAATAAATCAAAATCAAAGCAGGCTACATCAAGAAGAAAGCTTCTTGATAAGCTTACAGTAGAAGAAATGCCAGCTTCAAGCAGAAGGTACCCTTTTGTAGGCTTTACACAGGATAGAGAGGTTGGTAAGGAAATTCTTGCAGTAGAAGGCTTGTGTAAGCAGATTGACGGTGAGGATGTATTGAAGAATGTTTCCTTCAGAGTTGAAAGAGGAGATAAGATTGCATTTATCAGCGACAAAGAAACATCAGTTACAGCTCTGTTTGAAATTCTTATGGAGAATGACAAGGCAGACGCAGGTACATTCAAGTGGGGTGTAAGCACAAGCACATCTTACTTCCCTAAGGATAATTCAGAATATTTCAACGACTGTAACGACTCAATTCTTGATTGGCTAGAGCAGTATAATGTTGGTTCTGACCACACAGAAACATACCTAAGAGGCTTCTTAGGCAGAATGCTATTCAGTGGCGAAGATGTATTCAAGCCTGTAAAGGTGCTTAGTGGTGGCGAAAAGGTTCGTTGTATGTTGTCTAAAATGATGATGGGTGGTGCAAATGTACTTGTACTTGACCAGCCTACAAACCACCTAGACCTTGAATCTATTACAGCTGTAAACAAGGGTCTTACAAACTTCCCAGGTATTGTTCTATTTACCTCACACGACCACGAGTTTATTTCAACTGTTGCAAACAGAATTATCTTTATTCAGGAAGACGGAATTAAGGATATTACATCAGGCTATGATGAATATTTGGCTGAGAATAATTTGATAAGAGAATAATTAAAGAATAGTATCAGCTATAATTTGCTTGTTTAAAATAAGACATCTAATCAAAGGTATAACAAGGCTAATGCAAGGGTGAATTTTTATGAATGGTAAAGAAGTGATTTATAAAGGCGAAAAACTGACATTAACAAGGTTTTGGGGTAATAACTAGCTTTGTCTTTGGATATGCAACCCAAAGCAAATCAATCTACCTAAAATGGAATTTGTTGGTGGACACGCTGACGAGTACTGTATATTTATTAAAAATTTAACAGAGGCTGAATTAAATCAGATAACATCTATTGACGGTATTCCAGTAGATATAAACGAATTAGACAGGAGTATCTGATAAATCGCAATTCATTTAAATTCTGTGCAGAAGGGAAAATATGTTTATGACAAAAATGGGTGAAGCAAATCCTATGTCTACACCTAAAAAGCAAGGATTAAGTGATGCTGAGCTAACTGACATCATTACTAAAATAATCAAGTGCGAGTATGACGAGGCTGAAATAGATTATCAGCTACAGGTGTTAGAATGTGAAACTGGACTTATCAATATATCTGACTATATATTCTATCCTGATGAGGTAGGACTTGCCTTTAATGCAGGAATAACTGAAATTGTTTCTAAAATCCTATCAGATAAAAACACTAACTTCGCAATTTGTTTATAATTTTGCAGGAGGTAAGAAAATGGCAAAGTTTAAAAACCAAAAGCTCAAGCTGTTATATTTGCAGAAAATTATGTTCGAAAATACAGACGAAGACCATGGCTTAACTTTACAGGAAATTATAGACGAGCTTGAAAAATATGATATTCAGGCTGAGCGTAAAAGCCTATATTCAGACATAGAGCTTTTGGCACAATACGGCTTTGAAATAACCCATGCAAAAAACGGAAGAAGAGTGGAATATAAGCTTACCTCGGGCAGAAAATTTCAGCTTGCCGAGGTTAAGCTTATGATAGATGCTATACAATCTACACGCTTTATAACCAAACGAAAAACCTATGACCTTATTAAAAAGCTAGAAAAGGAAGTAAGTATTCACGAGGCTAAACAGCTACAACGCACTGTGTTTATCGAAAAACGCTCAAAAACCTATAACGAGAGTATTTACGTAAGTATAGATAATATTTATAGAGCTATTCAAAAGCAAAAGCAGATTTCATTTAATTATTACGAATGGTATGTTTCGTATGGTGGAGCAGAAAAGGTGTTTTTGCGTGCAAAAAAAGACGGTAAGCCATATCAGGTAAGCCCTTGGTGTATGATTTGGGACGATGAAAAATATTATCTGGTTGCTTACGACCATTTGCAAAGTAAGGTAAAGCATTTTAGAATTGATAAAATTAAAAACGTAGAAATTCTTGATACCCCACAACGAGGAATGAAAGCTATCGAGAGCTTTGATGTTTCTGCTTATGTCAAACAAACCTTCGGTATGTTTGGTGGTGATACTCCACAGGAGGTTACACTTCGTATTGATAACAGACTTATAGGCGTTATTAAAGACCGATTCGGAGAAGATTTTGTTGTTATGCGTGCAGACGAGGCAAGAAGCGACATTGTAGTAAGCGTATACCCAAGCCAGCAGTTTTTTGGCTGGGTGTTTGGTCTGGGTAACAAGGTTACTCTTATATCCCCACAAAGTGTAGTTGAAGACTTTAAGAAAAACATTCAAAAAATCTCAAAGAACTATATGTAACGATTTTGTAATTAAAACATCTCCTTTTTACAGGAAAAGTCCCGAAAATTGTACACTATAATGTGTATAATTAAAGCTGTAAAGGAGATGTTTGGTATGATTAATTTTTGTTTGACTATTATTCTTTTGTCAGTTTTTAGAAATATTCTTTGCCAGATAAACGAAGAGCTTATTCTCTCTATTGATAAAAAGCTTGAATATGCTCATTATACCTGTATGGGAGTAGTGATATTTTTGTCAGAGCTTGCAAAGCCTACAAAAACGGAAATTGCACTCTATCAAAAGCAAAAGGAGCTTGCAATAGAAAACGCAAGGTTAATTTCTGAAAGAGTAAAAACAGTATTAAAAGCTGTATATACTCATTACGTTGATAAGGAGAATAATAGTATATTAAAAGATAGGCTAAATCTAAAATTATTGCCTATTCCAGAAAGTAAAACAGTAAATTACAAGGAAAATACAAAGGTAGCATAAGGCTAAATCTCGGAGGGAATATGATTACCATATCAGAAATTAAAAATAGCAGTGCAATAAAAACATATATAGAAAAGGCAGACGAGTCACTGAAGGCTTTAGGATATACAGAGCATAGCTATGCCCACGTAAACAAGGTTTCGCAAACAGCAGGCAACATTTTGCGTGAGCTTGGTTACTCAGAGCGTGAATGTGAGCTTGCCGAAATTGCAGGCTATTTACACGATATAGGTAATGTAATAAATCGTGTAGACCACGCTCAAAGTGGTGCTGTAATGGCATTTAGACTCTTAGATAAGATGTCAGCCAGTGCAGAGGATATTGCGACAATAATTACAGCAATAGGAAATCACGATGAAGCTACAGCTTACCCGGTAAACCCAATTGCAGCAGCATTGATTTTGGCAGATAAAAGCGATGTTAGACGCACAAGGGTTCGCAACAAGGATATTGCAAGCTTTGATATTCATGACAGAGTTAATTATTCAGTTGTAAAATCAGAGCTTAGGGTAAAAAACGAAACCGTTAATGATAAAAGAGTCATAGAGCTTAAAATTCAGATTGATACAGAGGTATGCTCTGTAATGAATTTCTTTGAGATTTTCCTTAACAGAATGTTGCTTTGTCGTAAAGCAGCAGATAGAATAAATCTGGAGTTTTCACTCGTAGTAAATAAGCAAAAAATAGTTTAAAATTATAGAACACAGATAGTCTAAAGCTAGGATTATCTGTGTTTTAATTTTTCGAGTAAACTTATTATAATAAAACTTCAAAAAGTTTTAAAAAGGTGTTGACAAACCAAAGCAAAAACGATATAATAACAAAGCTGTCGAAAAACGGCAGTGAAAAACACCTGAACAGGTTATAAGTTTGGAGCTTGAATAGTTTACGGCTGGCTTTGATTAGCACAAGCCTGAATGAAAAAACTTCAAAAAACTTGAAAAAAGGTGTTGACAAATGAAACTTGATTTGATATAATAATCAAGCTGTCACAGAGAGCGACAACAAAAT
>JAXJTP010000053.1:0-6974 GCA_036309525.1 Acutalibacteraceae bacterium
AACTGTCTATTTCTACTAATACGGGCAATTTCTTCCCGAAAAATACTCGAAATACGTCAGTATTTCTCCGTTTTTTCGCTCGAACTTGCCTCGTATTAGCGAAATATTCAGTAATTTTTCTATTTTCAGATACTCCCTAATTGAATAAATGCAATAAAAAGCACAGTTACAGTGAGATTATGCTTCGCTGTAGCTGTGCTTTTTAGATGAATATTTTAAAATCTTATAGGCTATATATAGTTATTTAGGAAATTTGATAGAATTTTATGCAAATTCGCCCTTACAACCAGTAAAATAAGCCTTAATGCGTTTTTAAATGTAAATAAATGGTAATTTAAAAGGTTTCTGAAATGGAAAACTGGTGTATTTATATAAAAAAATTAATAAACTTTGTACAATAAAAGAATATTTTTTTATGCAGAAAAAAGGTAAAATATTACTGTGTAATGTTATGAGTGTTTCTGAATTTAAGGTGGAATTTGAGAAATACTTTAGTTGCTAAACTAATCTTAGGAGGTAAAATTTATGGTTAGAAGAAAATCAACCCGTATAGCAGTTTGCTTAATATCTATTCTTTTAGTAATTATGAGCACAATTGGTATGGGTACAGTAGCAGTTTCTGCTGCTGAAACTGACACACAGACTAGTGGTGCAGGCGGTGCAACAGCTGTTCTTAACAACGCAGCTGGTTGGGGTAACTGCTATGTTTACTACTGGCTCAACGGTAGTACTAGCAATGCTCAGTGGCCTGGTACTAAACTAACAGACGCAGATAAAAATGCTGATGGCTTCTATGAGGTAACAATTCCAGAGTCATTCCTTGGCAGTGGCGGTGGTGTTATCTTTAATGGTGGCTCAGGTGGTCCTCAGAGTCCTGACCTTACTATCGCTTCAGGTGAATGTAAGGTTTTCAACAACAGCACACGTAGCTGGGAGGAGTATGATACAAACCCTCTAAAGCTAAAGTTTGAGGCTGATTGTGAATCACCACAGTATAAGGGCACAGACATCGTACTAAAGGCAGATGCTTCTGGTACAAGTGGTTCTTATACATACACATTTAAGGCTAATTCAACAACAATTTATACTGGTAGCAACAGTACTTGCACTTGGACACCTACAACAGCAGGTACATTTACACTTTCAGTAGAAGTAAAAGACGCACAGGGCAACAAAAACTCAAAGTCTCTATCTTTCGAAATTAAAGATGATGCAACAGCAGTTGAACCTGTACTAAAGGGAATTTCAACAGGCTATACAAATAATAAGGTTCCTGTAAATTCTTCAGTTGCAGTTAATGTAAAGGCAGCTGGTGGTAAGGTTGGTACAAACCTTCTATTCTATAAGGTTGAGGTACTAGACCCAACAGGTAAGGCACTTAACACAGTTTATTACAAGCAGACTAACATTCTTAACTTTACACCATTACAAAAAGGCAATTACACAGTAAACGTAACAGTTCAGAACAGCTACAACGATGATGTTCAAAAGTCATACACAGTTACAGCTGACGCAACAGGCGATATTGCACCTTCAATATCTTCATTCACTGCTAACCCTACAACAGTAGATGTAGGTAAGGCTGTTACACTAACAACAAAGCTTGCAGATAAGACAGGTACACCAAACTTTAAGTATGCTTATGCAGCTAACGGTTCATCTATCAAGACAACAACAAGCTCATCATCAACTGATTCTATAACATGGACACCTACAAAGGCTGGTACATACACAATCAGTGTTACAGTTACAGACGCTAAGAGCCTATCAACTACTAAGACACTTAAGATTACTGTAACAGAGCCAACCTATACTTCTGGTGACGCTAACCTAGATGGTATCAGAAATGTACAGGATGTAATTTATGTTATGAAGAGCATTAGTGGTGCTGCTGGCTTTACACTAACACCTGGTACAGCTGCATTTAAGGCTGCTGATATGAATGGTGACTCTAACATCAATGTACAGGATGTAATCGCTATAATGAGAGCTTGTATATAAGTAAAGCTCACTTATATGCCTATAATTCAAATTATAGACAGGGAGGACACTAACAATGAAAAAATTTAGCAGAATAATCGCAGTTTTATTGGCTGTTCTTATGGTTCTTACTACAGGTGTTGTTTGTGCTAGTGCAGCCTCTGCTAACGACGAAAAGTCAGAGAATAGCACTACTGGTATTACAGTTCATTACTATACAGAAAACACAGCAACACCAACAGTTTATTATTGGAATAGCTTACCAACAAATATTGGGGAGCCTGAGTATCCTGGTAAGGTGATGACTAAAGATACTGCACAGGGTGAAAATTGGTACACATATACTTTTAAGGATGTAACAAAGATTAATATGCTGTTCATTCAGAACAACAAGCAATCTAAGGAGCTTACACGAAGAAGTGCTGGTGAATACTGGTACAAAAACGGTATATGGTATTCATCAAACCCAGACAACCTAGACCCACTTACAACAGACCTTCGTGAGGACTCAATCTACTTTGTAATCACAACTCGTTTCTATGACGGTGACAGTGGAAACAATGTTCACTGTTGGGACGACTCACAGGCTAACAACCCAGACAGCGACCCAGCTTGGCGTGGCGACTTCCAGGGTTTGATTGATAAGCTTGACTATATTAAGGCTTTAGGCTTTAGTGCTATTTGGATTACTCCTGTAGTATCTAACGGAAGTGGTTACGACTATCACGGCTACCATGCTTTCGACTTCTCAACAGTAGATGTTCGTTACGAGAGCGAGGGTGCTACATATCAAGACCTTATCAACGCAGCCCACGCTAAAGGTATGAAGATTGTACAGGATGTTGTATGGCAACATACAGGTAACTTTGGTGAAAAAACCTTCTGTCACCTATTTGACAAGAAGTATGACACAATTCAAGACCTTGGCGATTTAGCTAAAAGTATGGTTCCTACTGAATATTTGCTACAATCTTATGGCTTAGATTCTGCTGAAGCATACTATGCTCAGAAGCCAGCTGTACAGTATCAGCAAAGACTAGATCTTATGAAGCAGCTTTCAGCAGGTGGCAACAACAGTACATCTTCTGCTACAGGTGATATCGGCAACGATAATATGGTATCTAGAGATTCTAAATATAACTCTAAAAACTATTATCACAACGGCTATTGGCAGAGCCTTAACTGGGACGATTGGACCTGTAAATACTGCCAGATCGCAGGCGACTGTGTAGACCTTAACACAGAAAACCCAGAGGTAGCAGAAAAGCTTGTAGAACTTTACGGTAATTATATTGGAATGGGCGTTGACGCATTCCGTGTAGATACAGTAAGACATATCTCAAGACTTTCTCTAAACACAATGTTTAACAAGCAGTTAAACGCTATTGGTGGTGACAGCTTCTATATGTTTGGCGAAATCTGTACAAGATATTCACAGATTTGGTACAGAGGTCACGCAAGTGAGTCTACAATGTTCTACACTTGGGACGAGCCAGATACATCTTACACAAGCCAGTGGAAGTGGGAGAATACTCCAGACAATGTTCAGCATAATATGGAGCTTACTCTAAAGCATTGGGCACAGTATGATGACCCATCAAAGAACCAGCCAACAAGTACAAATGCATTCCTAGACGGTAACGATTACCACACACCTGACTACAGCGAGGCTTCAGGTATGGGTGCTATCGACTTCTTAATGCACTGGCAGTTTGACTCAGCAAGTGGTGCTTTTGGTGGTGCTCTTGCAGAGGATAAATACTTCAATGACTCAACCTGGAATGTTGTATATGTTGATTCACACGACTATGCACCAGACCAGAACCAAAAAGAACGCTTTACAGGTGGCACAACTACTTGGGCAGAGAATATGTGCTTGATGTTTACATTTAGAGGTATTCCTTGCTTGTACTATGGTTCAGAGGTTGAGTTCCAAAAGGGACAGGTTATCGATGTTGGTCCTAACGCACCTCTAAGCACAACAGGCCGTGCTTACTTTGGTGAATATCTAGAGGGTGATGTTACTGCTACTGATTTTGGCGTATACACAGCTAGTGGTACAGTAAAAGAAACTCTAGAAAGTCCTCTATCACAACAGCTATCAAAGCTTAACCAGATTAGAAGAGCAGTACCTGCACTTCAAAAGGGACAATATTCAGTAGAAGATGTAACAGGTGATATGTGCTTTAAGCGTGGTTACACAGACCCAAAATCAGGCGAAAAGAGCTTTGCTTGCGTAGCTGTTACAAACGCTGCTACATTTGAGAATATTCCTAACGGTACATATATAGATGCTGTAACAGGCGACACTAAAACAGTTACAAACGGTACTCTAAGCATTACTGCTCCTGGTAAGGGTAACTGCCGTGTATATGTACTAAGCTCAAATGGTTATACAGGCATCGACGGTAAAATCGGTGATACAACAACATATTTGAAATAATATAAGATAATTAAATATTTTAAAAAGCCTGTAATATATAGATTGCAGGCTTTGAAAACAAAAAAATAAAAGGAGGAAAGCGTGAGTGAAGAACTTTAAAAGAGTAATCTCAATAGTTCTTGCTGTGATGATGGTTGTTACTTGTGGTATTCTTACAGTTAACGCTGCAACAACAGATGTAGAAGAATCATCAGCAGGCAGTGGTATTACTATCCATTACTATACTGCAAAAAGTCCAAGCATTTACTATTGGAATAGTCTTCCTACTAATATAGATTCACCTAATTATCCAGGTAAAACTATGACAAAAGACACATCTGCTACCAGTGGATCTGACGGTAGCTGGTACACATATTCTTTCAGCAACATAACAAAGATTAACTTCATATTTGTTGAGAATGGTGTACAGTCTAAGGAGCTTACAAGAGAGTACTCAGAGAAGTCAAATGGTCATTGGTGGTACTACAACAACAAGTGGTATGCATATAACCCATTCGATTATGATACTCCTGAGCGTACAGATTTAAGAGAAGATTCAATCTACTTTATTATCACAACTCGTTTCTACGATGGTGACAAGAACAACAACGTACACTGCTGGGACGACGCAAAGGCTAATAACCCAGACAGTGACCCAGCTTGGCGTGGTGACTTTAAGGGTCTAATCCAAAAGCTAGACTACATTAAGGCTCTTGGCTTTAGTGCAATCTGGATTACACCAGTAGTTTCTAACGCAAGTGGTTACGACTACCACGGCTACCATGCATTCGACTTTGCAACAGTTGACCCTCGTTACGAGAGTAGCGACGTAACCTATGATGATCTTATTGCTGCTGCACACGAGAAGGGTATGAAGATTGTACAGGACGTTGTATGGAACCACACAGGTAACTTTGGTGAGGCTACACTTGCACCAATGTTCAACAAGGTTTATAAGAATGTTAAAGACCTTGAGTCAATCGACAGTATCCAGATGATTCCAAATTCAACACTTGCTAAAAAGTATCCTAACTATGCAACAATGCTACCTGAAGCTCAGTATCAGGCTAGACTTGCTATTATGAAAGAAGATGCTAATGATACTAACCACTACTATCACCACGATAAATCATTAAGCTACGGTTCATATACAGAGCAGACAGGTCAGATGGCTGGTGACTGTGTTGATATCAATACAGAAAATCAGGCTGTTGCAGAGTATCTTGTAAATACATATATGGATTATGTAGACAGAGGTGTTGACAGCTTCCGTCTTGATACAGAAAAGCACATCAACCGTTGGACACTTAATATGGCTTACTTCCCTAAGTTTACAGCAGTAGAAAACTTCTACATCTTTGGTGAGGTTTGTGCTAGATATCACGGTGCATTCAACGAGGGTGGTGCTTCTGACTCTTGCTTCTTCTACACTTGGAAAGAAACAGATAGTGCTTACACAAGTGGTTGGAGTACAACAGACTGGAAATCAAACTACGACAAGGCTGTTGCTCACTTTGGTAAGTATCAAACAAGAGATGAGTCTTTCAGCAGTGATAATGCATTCTTAAATGGTAACGATTACCATACACCTGATTACAGCAAGGCAAATGGTACAGGTGTTATCGACTTCCCAATGCACTGGGCATTTACAACAGCTGGACAGGCTTACGGCACAGCTACTGATGCAGATAAGTACTACAACGACTCTACTTGGAACGTTGTATACGTTGACTCTCACGACTATAGCCCAGACCAGTCACAAACAGTTCGTTACAACGGTGGTGCACAGGCTTGGGCTGAGAATATGTGCTTGATGTTTACATTCCGTGGTATCCCTTGTGTATACTATGGTTCAGAGGTTGAGTTCCAGTCAGGTATGGTTATCGATGTCGGCCCTAATGCTCCACTAAGTACAACAGGTCGTGCTTACTTTGGTGACCAACTAGAAGGTACAGTAACAGCTTCTGACTTTGGTGTATATACAGCAAGTGGTACAGTACAGTCAACACTAAACAAGCCACTAGCTAAGCACTTATCAAAGCTTAACCGAATTAGAAGAGCAGTACCAGCTCTACAGAAGGGTCAGTACGCTTCTGTTGGTGATATGTGCTTCAAGCGTGCATACACAGATCCAGAAACAGGCGATAAGAGCTTTGCTTGTGTAGCTGTAACAAATGGTGCTACATTCTCAGGTGTTCCAAATGGTACATACATCGATGCTGTAACAGGCGATAAGAAGACAGTATCAAATGGTACATTATCAGTTTCAGCTCCTGGTAGAGGTAACTGCCGTGTTTATGTATTAAGCAGTAACGGTTACAAGGGTATCAGTGGCAAAATTGGTGATACAACAACTTACCTAAAGTAATAATTAAATAGAATTACTTTGACGGTTTCAAGCTCCAACGAGTTTGAAACCGTTTTTTATGTAACAAAAATGAAATTCATTTATTAAAGAAACACTGCGATATTAAAAGAAAATGTTTTTAATAACGCAGTGTTTCTTTTAGAATTTTAAATATAGAAAAATAAATTTGGGTTTGTCGGTGTGAGCTAACGCTCACACCAGAGG
>JAXJTP010000054.1:0-20102 GCA_036309525.1 Acutalibacteraceae bacterium
CGTCAGACCAAGAGTTTGCCTTAGGCTTACTTCATACTCCACCTCACGGTGGACGCACTTGCCCTCAGCTAACAGTTCCTACTGCCAAGCCTGTAGTGGACTTTCACCACCGAGTTACTGCCCATTCTGGGCAAACATTAATGGTGGGTATCTCACTAACGAAAGTGAGACACCCACCATTTTTCACCTCTGTTTGGAACAGAATGAGATTGTAGAATAAAGAAATCTCCCACTTCATCAAATATCAGTAAGCAACAATTCAAGCACGCAGAGAAAACCTCAGCTAAATAATAAAGGTAATATAGCTCCCTTATAGTAGTTTTGAAAGCTAACCGAGCCTGAGCAGATAACACTGCCTTCTCTAATGGTATAACTACTATATTACCACCAAGCTATATAGTGTTGCATATAGTTACAGGCTTTCTAATATCATTGATTAAATATTTATTATAGCTGTGAATATTCAATTATTTCAGAAAAGAGATATTTGCTCAGAACGATAATAGCCGTGTTCGATAACCTCGTTTCCATCGTGTGTTAATAATTCATTGTTTGACATTAATTGCTTTTTGACTATAGCCTTAATTACTATATCAAAGCAGTTTACAACGTCTGATTTATTTATGTCTGAAAGGCAGATCAGCTGAACTCTGAAATGCTTTGCAATAGCAAACATAGGCAACAGTATATGCTTTGATGATGTTGCTCCGAATGGGTTATCCAAAATCAATGCACTACGCAAATCCTTGTCACGAATATCACCTACATCTCCTCTGGTGTAATTCATAAGTGACAGAATAACTGCAAAATATACAACAAATTTTTCTGCACCCGAATTATTAACCTGTGTTTGCTCCCAGCTTCTATAGCCTGCGTTCTGTGGGTTTTGGTCAATTTTATAGGCGTTAACCTGTATAGAATCCTTACCAATATATTTGCGAAGTAAATTTTTACTTCCCACTATTCTTTTGGCAATCTTCTCTCTATCAGCCTCGGTAGAGGATTGATCTATAAGCTTTTCAACTAATTCCTTTGTACCCTTATCAATTTCATCTGCAATTAACGCTTTAGCAACAGCTGAGTCAACCTCTGTTGGAATATCAAAACGAATCATCTGCTTTTTGCCTTTACCCTCATAAACAGTTACACGAGAGCTTGACGCCATTTGTAGCAATCCCTCATATATACGTTCACCTTGCAATGTACATTGTCTGACTAAATCATCGTAGCTACTTTCAAAATCCTTCAGGTCAGTCATTATTTGTGCTATTGCTCGTTTTGAATTTTCTATTGCCATTTCGATATGCTCTGCAAGAGTAAAATAACGGTCTCCACGCTTATTGTTTAAAATCAAAGTCTGCAAATTTTCGATAGCCTGATAAGCTCCACAGGATGTATCAATAAATTCCTTTTTCATTTCCTCTAAGGTATTACATACAGCCTTATACAGGTCGGCAAATTGACTTTTTGCTGTATTATATTCCTTAAGTAATTTTTCAAACTGCTCTTTTTCAGAGTCTTCAAGCTTTATTGCAGGTACAACCTCTGGGCAAATAAGCTTGTCTGTCTGGTCTCTCAAGCGTTCACGGGTTGCGTTTATGCTACTTTCTTTTTTAGCAAGCATATCCCTTTGAATATAAATGCTATTTATCCTTTGCTTTAATTCATCAATACGCTTTTCAAAGCCTGTGCCTATCTGTGATTTTTCAAGAGGAGCACCAAAATTTCGAAGTGCCTTTTCTGCTATTTGTAGCTGTTGTTCGGCTCTTCCCTTTATTTTACTGCATTTAATACATTCGGTTGAAATACTTTCTTTCTCAACTGTTAGTTGCTTTATAGATAGCCTGATATTATCTAGTTGCTCTTTAGAATATATTATATTTTTATATTCAGACAAGCTAAGCTCTCTTTTTTCTAACTCTTCTTTAAACTCATTTCTGCGACTCTTTTCAACCTCAAGCCTATATTTTAATTCAGACAAATCTCGATCTAATGATTTTTGTAGAGTCTGATACTTATCATAAAGCACCTGATAATGCCCCTCCTGCAATTCAGCCTTTGAACATTTTCCTATGCTTATTTTGATAGCCTCTAATTCATCTATACTGCTTTTAAGTTCTTTGTATTTTCTAGCTGTTTCTTCGATTTCTGTAATCAAAGAATCTAGCTCTGTTTTTGTTAATGATAAGCCTTGCTTTGTTGCCTTTTCTTTATCTTTAGCCTGTTGCAAAAATACAGACAGCTCAGCTTCCTTAGCTATTCTATTTTTTATACTATCAAAACCTTTTAAAGCAAGCTGTATTTCTCTTATGCTATCTTCAATAGCTTTGATTTGCTTAATAATGCTTTTCTTTTTACTCTGTAAAGATGTTTTTTGTCTTTCAAGAGCTGACGTTTCTTCCTTGCTTAGCTTAATTGCTTCTTCCAAGCCACAGAGAATTTCCTTTTGCTGGTCTTTCCAATGTTCCGAATAATCAAATTCGTTTGCAATAACAATATAGCCTTTCAATCTGTTTTGTGTTTTTTTGCAAATTGATTGTTCATTCTGCAAATCAATTTGTCTTTTCTTTAGCGATTCAATATATACTGCCTTATCTGCAAAATATTCCTCTGAATAGAAAGCAATTGCATCATCACATTTACCATTGTTTTGCAGTATTTTAGCCATCTGTTCATATGTGAATATCGGAATCATAGCTGGCAACCATTTTTCTCTGCCAAAGGCAAAGAAATTCTCCTTTTCCTTAGGCTCCATTAAAACACCGTATGCAACTGCTGGGTAATCTTTTAAAAGCTCAAGGCATTCTTCATTTGTAATTTTACCCTCAGCTATCTGGTCTGTAAGATATTTTTCACAGGTTGAATATCTTACTCCAGTAAAATTAAGGTATTCAATTACTGAATAAGGCACATGAAGATAGCCCTTATTTGCTGAATTTATTTCTTCTTTTGAAATCTCAATTTTACGTTCAAGCTCGGTAAGCTTTGCTGAATTTTTCTTTTGCACTGATTCAAGAGTTTCACCGATGTAATCAGTAAACCTCATAGAAAAATCAAGATTATACTCAGCACATATATTTTTTATCTGATTTTCTTTAGCTAGATATTCTGATAGCTTTTCTTCAATAGATTTCTTGTTCCTAACACAATCCTCACACTTAACTGATAAATCAGCTATTTTTTGAGGAATTTTATCTAGCTCCTCCTCTATTTCGGTTTGCTCTGTGGTTGCCTTTTCTTTCTTGTTAATCAGCTTATCTCGTTCAAGCTCTTTTTTCGCTTTAAACTCATGAAGCTCGCTTTCTTCATAGGTACCGTCAAACCACCTTCTGCCTATCTCAACACCTAGCTTTGCAAGCTCGTTGTCTGTTTCTTGTTTAGCATTTTGCAGATTGGCTTCTGCTCTGATACATTCGTTTTCTGCTTTTTTATGGTCAGCTTCAGCAATTTTATATTCCTTTTCTTTAGCTTGCTTTTGAGCTAGCTGGTCTGATTTTTTAGAGTTAAGCTCTTCCAATTCAGGAATATATTTTTCTAACAAATCACTAACCTTAACAGATGCAGAGTATTTCAAATTTGCTAATTCATCGCCAATATCTGTATCTGATTCTTTATTTGCTATTTGAGCTTGAATAACATCTATTTCGTCATTAACCTTTGATAATTTTCCATAGTAATCTGCACATTCCTGAACTGTTTTTGCGTGATTTTGAGCTTTTAATTGCTCGGTGATTTGCTCCAGCTTTTCTTCTGTTGCATTGTAACTGGCATTAGCCTCTTCAAAGTCATCTACTGCACAATAATATTCGGCTGATACCTTCTCGTGCTTAATGCTTACTACCTGATTTTGAAGTCTTTCTATATCTTCTTTACATTTATCTTGAGAAATTTTACACTCATCAAGGCTTATACTTAAAGCATTCAAAAATCCAAACAGCTTACCTGTACAATCCTTCAATAAATAATCAGAGTCACACAAATTTGTTGATTTTGGTAATAGCTCTGAAAGCCTTTGCACAAACAGCTCATAGGTTTCTTTATTTTCAATGTCAGACTGCTTTCGCACATACTGCTCTGCATAGGAGCGTAGCATTGTTACCAGTGAGTTATCCTCTTTTGTTTGTATCTGGGTGAGCTTTCTTTCTATTGTTTTAATTAACAGCTCATCAATCAGATTATCTGATGTTTTAAAGCTACCAAAAAACTTACTTAAGCCACCTTCCTCAGAGTTTAACTCTGCTATTGTTTTCCATTCTTCAAAGCTTAGCCCGTATTCAGCAAGCTTTTTTCGCCATCTAGGAATATCATCAGAAGCATAATAATTTAAAGCTCCGTTGCTTTTTCTTGCCAGAACTCTTACACTATCAAAGCTGGCAGGTACAAATATACCATTTTCCTTTTTTGAAAGTGGCATATTTATAATATCATACTGTGAATTATAGGCTGAGTAATTTGAATAAAAGGTATAATATTTAATAGACCTTCCTCTTTCAGACTCATCCTCTATTGATGTAGTATTCTTTGCTGACATAGCTATGCCTGTTAAAAGCTTTTCTGGACTGTTATCCTTTAACCACTCAAGTAAAACAAAGCAATGGTCACTAGCCTTGTTAAAAAAGCTTTCTATACCTCTGCCAGCAACCTTAGCCCTTGGAACAAGTGGCTGTAGCATAAGCTGTACAAGTACCGACTTACCTCCACCATTTGCCAGATTTATAAGTACATTTAAGGCATTATCCTGTTCTATAGCTGAAAAGTCGTAAAGCTCGTCAGCGATAAGACGCTTTCCGTCGTTATAATTAAAATTAACTATTCTAACCTTGCTTATCTGAGGCACTGTTTTCTCCCTCCCTAATCCAGCCTTGTATCTCGGCTATTCTATCCTTTCTTAAAAAATAAGGCATTAAATCCTTTAGCTTGCGTGTAGGGCGAATTACATCATCCTCCCCTACATCAAACAGCTCGTCTGCTTTGTATTTGTTTAAAATCCTATTTACAACACCAAATCTTGTATCAATTTTTTGCGATGTCATTTCTCCATCTAGCTTACTAAGCCACGCTGACGCTAACTGCATAAAGCTTTCACTATAATCGTTTTCTTTATCATCACCATCAATCCCTGCTTTTTCTACTGTCTTGCAGTGTTCAGTGAATTTTAAAACAAGCTCCTCTTTTGTGATTAAATCTCTGCGTAAAGGATTACTGCCCTCTCCTCCAAAGAAAATATAAATCAAATAGATTGAAAGATAATTCATTAAATACAGGTCACGCACCCTTATACTTTTATCTGCTTTTATATCGTGTCGATAGTCTACGTTATTTTTCAAAAATAAATCGTTATCCTGAGTAGGAATCATATAAAATCGGTCGCCAGCACGAAAGAAATCTAATCCTAATACAGCCTTAAAATCCTCCAGCTCCTCCTGAATATCAGCATTATCAATATACGACCATATCAACTTATCCTCTCTACGGTCAATCCAACCCTTTTTCATTAATGCATGAAACAATTCTAAAGTCTTACGATTCATCGTATCACCTCTACATCAAAATCTGTCATATCAATTCTATATTCAGTGTCGTCGTGTCGCACAGAAAAGCTGAAGCTTTTATCTAAACCAGTAAATTTAATCCTTTTCATTTTTAAATATTCATCAGATATTTCTTCAAGACACCACGCAAGCTCAAATTCACCATTAGGAACAAAAGCAAATCTTTCACTATTATACCAAGCCTCAATATTAAGCTCCTGCATAGCAAATAGTGACAGCAACACATTAGGCAAAGCGTTTTCTATACTATATTCCTTAAGCTGTGATATACTTAAACTTTCGATAAATTCACTCATGCTAAAGCTATCTTTATCAGCCATAAAACTAAACAGTGAACAGCATATATTACTGAATCTTTTATTGCGAATTTCTATCTGCTCTTCAATATCTGTTTCTTCCTCTGTTATATCTAACCCCTCTTTTTCATTATCAGCGTTTATTCTCCCTTGTGGAGCATAAAAATTTTCAATGCTGAATTTCTTATCGAACTCAGGCTTAGTAAGCATAAATAATAAAAATTTTGCAGAATCACCAAGTGGATCTCCTAATGTTCTTAGTGGTGCCATAATATCCTTTTCAAAATTTAATCTCTCAAAACGATTAATGATAAAATTATCTCTTATCAAAGCCTGATAAGAATCTCTGAGCGATGTTTTTTTATTTATCAATATTCTTTGCTCTTCTATTGTAAGAGAAATATTTTGAATAACCTCATTTAAAGCTACTCTGTGCTTTTTTGTTTCTTCACTGCCAACACCACTACGCAATACCTCTTCAAGCTTTTTAGCACTTTCCTTTGCTATTAATTGAATTTCAGTAAGCTCCTTAGATTCATCATCCAAAAGCTGACGAATACGACCTACAATAGCTTCGTATTGGTCAACCGTAATTCTTGAAATATCCTCTCTGCAACGAAGTAAAAAATCGTCCATACTTATTTTCATATTACGTATTCTGCTGACAAGCTCTCTGCTTGCCTCAAGAGCCTCATCATAATTTTCTCGCCTTATATATTCCTTCATTTTAAAACGGGTTACAGAATAATCAAGCTCTGATTCAATCTCCTTTGAACGGAAAAGAAAATCAAAGGCATCATCAGTAAGATGATATGTACCTCTTTCTTCATTAATCAAACGAATAGTCATAGGCTGAAAGCTTTCGGCAGTACTGTAAAAGGTTAGAAATTCATTCATAATTCCACCATTTTGCAACACATCAATTATTATGTAACGAGAAAGAAGCTTTGCATCAATATCATACTCAGCTGGTAAAACCACAGAGAAATCCTCTAAAAAACGCTCTACATCTGACTGTGTGCAGAGCTGGTTTGTTCCTAGTGTTCTTTCCTTGATAAAAACAAGAACAGCCACAACAATATTATCAAGTATTTTTTTATCAGGGATCATTGCACGAATATTATCGGGATATTTATAATCCAGCAAACACCTTACAATATTTATAAATTTCATTCTTTTTTCAAAGCCACTAAGTAGCTCTGAAACCTCTAAACCTAAAGCCATATTTTATTACCTCATATTAATTTTTAAAAAAGCGTAGGATATTATCTCCTGTGGGATTCTTTTATTTTCTTCAATGCTTTTCTCAAAGAAAGGTGCAAGCTCTTCATCTACAGAAGCGAACACCGAAGAATAATCTTTAATAATTCCACGCTGGTCATCACTGTATGGTATTACTCTGTTTTGTGATAATCTAAGCATTTCTTCATACGCTGGAGTAAAAAGGGTTATATCAAGCTGTGGATTACTTTCGACCGTACTCAAATAGATATTAAGTCCTGCTCTGTCTATATCTCCCCAGTAAAGATACTTCACATCAGCACCTATAAATTGGCTGTATGAAGTTAGGGCACCCTTACCACTGATTTTATTACCACAGCCATAAACAACACCATCAATATTTGTGCCGAATATCTCTCTTGCGTTATTTTCAAACATCAAACGACGAATATTAAACCATATATCCTTATTTTCGCAAATTAACAATGTAAGCTCTTGTTGCTTTTCTGGAATATAATCATTAAAGCAATACTCAGGTGTATCATAAAAGAATAATGATTTTTCATCTAAGCCTAGCTTATTAAGCAGGCTACAAAAGGCTTTATCGTCAAGCACCTTTTCTTCATCAAAAATTTCAAAGGAACGCTCCTTGCGAGAAACAGGCTCTAAATTCCCCTTATTTGCAAAAAGATACCTGTCTAGTTTTCGTAATAACAAACGATATTTTTTATATTCCTGTGGCTTACTCTGCAAATATCCACTTTTCAGTAATTCAGGGTGTAGCTCTGATATTTCCTTTAATTCGTTTTCATAACTATCCTCAGGAATAGCTACCTTATATTTAAAATAAATCGGATATACCCTGTTACCATTGGTTTTTGAGCTTTTAACCGGAGATAGCAATTCTGATTCTGACAATAAATTTATTATTTCAAAAAGCTCTTTATCTGAGTAAACTGAAAAAATTGATTCAAGCTCTGATTTAAAGATAGTCTTTTTCTTGTGCTTCTTTAGCTTTTTGATATATTTATCGGCATATGCATTTGAAATAGCTGATTTTTTATCCATAATCTGCCTCACTGATTTTTAATCAAATTTAGTAATCTATAAAGTAAATTATATCATAAATGCACAGATTATCAATAAATCAAACAGATAATTTATATATTTTTTCAATCATTAAGCATTTAAATGTATATCAGAAAATCAAAAAAGCACATAGCTTTTAGAATAGTACAAAATATAATTTTTGAATTCAAATAATATTTAAAGCATTCTGCTGTACTGTTTTTGGGACATATGAAGTAGTATAATTATATTAATAAAACAAGGTAGGTGGTAATGTATGGGAGATGTTTTTAGAATAATAGAACGCTTCAAACTAACTGGAAGAGGAGCTATATATATCATAAAGTTAAGTAGAGATTCTGTTTTGAGTTTAGGTGACATTCTATTTGACTTGCACGGAAATAAATTTAAGGTGTCAGGGATAGAAATTTTAGGCCGATATTGGGATAATATAACACCAATAGAAGAATTACCTAGAGGTATCAGACTTGAACAGCTTAGTGGAGTGGAAGTGAAGGGTAATATTTTGGTAAGAGATTTGACCAATATAAATTTCCTGTTTTGTAACCATCCATTATATCCACATAAAGTTGACGAAGACTACGAAGATGAATATCAATCAGCTAGAATAGACTACAACTGTGCCCTGTTCAGCTATGAAGAATTTTTGCAGGGAACTCTTAAACTATATGGCGAGGATATTTCTGGTCTCACTATATACAGGGGCTGGATGCTGAAACCAGAAATGTATAAGAAATTGTATGAAGCATTAGAAAAAAGAGGTATATACCTGATCAACTCACCAGAGGAATATGAGGCTTATCATCTTCTTCCTGATTGGTATAACGATTTTAAGGGTGAAACAGCAGAATCGGTATGGACAGAGGGTAATAATATAGAAGATGTTTTACAGATAACCAAAAAACTAGAAGGCTCATATATCATAAAGGATTATGTAAAAAGCAGAAAACACGAATGGTATGATGCTTGTTTCATAAGTAATATAAATGACAAAAAGAATTTGGAAAGAATAGCGAATAACTTTATCTCTCGTCAGGGTGAAAATCTTACAGGAGGTGTTGTATTAAGAAAATTTGAGCCTTTAAAGCAGATAGGCTATCACCCACAGAGTGGAATGCCATTATCAGAGGAATATCGTGTTTTTGTATTTGCAGGGCGTATCTTAGCTGTTGATAATTACTGGACTGAAAAATCAGGTGTAAATATTACTGCTGACGAATACAGGTGGGTAGAATCTATTGCTTCAAAATTAAAAAGTAATTTTGTTTCTATTGATTTAGCAAGAAAAGAGGATGGCTCATTTATTATTATGGAGCTTGGTGATGGTCAGGTATCCGGACTCCAACAGCTACAGGCAGATGTATTTTACAGAGCCTTTAAAGAAAATCAAAAACACACTTTGCTGGATAACAAATAATATATGATACACTACTAAATGATTTTTAGAAGGAGTTGGGGAAATGTCTGAGCCAATATATTTTTCTAAAGTAGAATTTAAAGAGCGATTAATATATAGCCATATTCGTAGTTCTATATTGTTGGATTTAGTAAAGGGAGAGTTGTCATATCAAAGGTATCAGTGGGAAGAGCAGATGCCAGTTATTAGTAGAGTGTCTTTCGATGAATTTAATGGAAAGCACTACACCAAAGCTGTTAACATACCTGCTAGGTTCATAAAATCCGGAAAAATTGATTTAAAGCAGAAGCTGGTGCCAGATGAAAAATACATACAAAAGGTTGTTTTTTCGTATGGTATTAAATTATCAGAAACACAGTTGCAACAATTACTTCCGTATTGTAACGCTTTAGAATTCAAGCCTTACCGAAACAAAAAAATGTCAATGTCTGATGATGGATATATTGGGTATAGAGATGAGATAAACATCTATTTTTCAGGAATAACTGATTCTCAAATTCCTAAAATGGAATGGAATATGCTGTATTATTATGACGAAACCCACATATGGCTGTCAGAGAGATTGTATAGATATTTGGTAATGAAATATTTTCTAAATAATAAAAAGCTAAAAGGTTTTGTACCATGTTATGGAGAATTATCATTATTCTGCTGATTAGGGTTATATATATTGTTTTAAAATAATGTAGGATATATTAAATACGAATCACAAAGGATGTGCTATGTTTATGAAATTTATTGCTGAAACTTTTGAGTTTACAGAAGAAACTCAATTCCCCAAAAAAAGATTTGTTGAATAACCCTATTGAGAACAAATCAGTTATAGAAAGCTTTTTCGATAAACAAGCTCCAGATATTGTTCTTGCTTGTCACGCTACGGATTATGTTAAAGAAAAGAACATCAATGAAAGTATAAAAATATATTCATCTGGTGGATTCTCTTGGTCAAATGAAGTTGTATATCATTTTAAAAATTATGATTTGAAATTAGATGACGAATTTATTGATTATGTTTTAAGCTGTGTTTGATGAATTTGTTTTCGTAGAAGCTTATAAATATAAGATGACTGTACAAATTTAGTTATTTTTCAACAAATATGATGTAAGAGGTGCATTTTAATGGATAAGAGAATTACTTCGAGTTTAGATGTTTCAAATAAAGAAGCTTCTGAATGGCTTGAAAAAATAATTGAGGAGATGGACAAAGATGAAAGTCAAATAAGCTCTAAAAGTGACTGTTTAAAGAAGAGGTGAAAAAAGTTAACGAAGAATATTGCCAAAGAACTGGAAGATATGTGTTGCACTATGACAAGGATGTAAGCACTTATCTTCCTTGGTCAGAGCAAATACCTGAATACTGTAAATCAACAACCCCTCAGCAAAAGTAATCTAGTAAATTACTTTTGCTGAGGGGTTCTGTGCGTGCTTGAATTGACGTTTACGATTATTCTTATTTTTGCATTTTTAATCTTCATTTAATGTTAATCAATTTTTTGATTAAGACTTGTAGTATATTATTTGTTTGTAAAATTTCAAAGGAGATAAAAACTATGAAAAAATTGATTGCAATGTTTGTTGCTGTTTTAACGCTGATTTTAATTGTACCTCAGAATGTATTTGCGGCAGAGCAAACTATACCGTCGGGGTTAGCTTATGATGATATTGGTACAGAGATTGATGCCTATATCAAAGAGTATGAAGCAGGTATGGCATCTGTTGGTACCTGTGTTTTTGATCAAAACGGAATAATTTATGAGGGATATTACGGATATTCTGATATTGAAAACAAAACTTTGGCAGATGAAGAGACAGTGTATGAATGGGGTAGCGTTTCAAAACTTCTTGTCTGGGTATCTGCTATGCAGTTGAAAGAGAAAGGTGAACTGATTTTTGAAAAAGATATCAGAGAATATCTGCCCGAAGGATTTCTTACAAAATTACAGTACGAAGACGAAACTATTACAATGCTCAACCTAATGAGCCACAACGCAGGATTTCAGGAATCTGTGTATGAAAATCAAATGGCTACTGAAGAACAGCTTTATGGCAGTCTTGAAGAAGCAGTGAAGGCCTGCGAATGTTATCAGGCATATCACGTAGGAGAACATACTGCTTATTCTAACTGGGGAACAGCACTTGCGGCGTTGATTGTGGAACGTGTCAGCGGAATGTCTTACACAGATTATGTGAATGAGAATATTTTTGAGCCTCTTAAGATGGAGAATACATCAATTGGTATGCATAGAGAAGATAATGAATGGGTCAGAAACAAGAGAGAAGAGCTAAATTGTTACCTAAGATATGAACAGGAAGAATACAACGAAGATTTTGGGGTTTGTAACTCATGGGTGCAGTTATATCCAGCTGGCTCAGCTGTAGGAACTACAAAAGACCTTGCAAAATTTGCTCAGGCTTTTGTGGCTAAGGACTGTCCACTTTTTAAAAGCAATGAAACAAGAGAAGAAATGTTCACCGCAACTACCTTTTTTGGAGACAGTGATATTCCTAAGAATTGCCATGGCTTGTGGACTTCACAGTTTAAAGTTTCTGCTATGGGTCACGGTGGTAACACTATGGGTTGTACTGCAAATTTACAATTTTATCCCGAAACAGGCTTAGGTATTGTTGTGATGACAAATGAGCAGGGAGAAACAATATTTTGCACAGGACTTGCAAGTCTATTATTCGGTGACATAAGAGATAGCGAACTTGTGAAGAACTATCCCGTTACAGAAAATTCAGACATTAGCGGAATTTATACACCTTCAAGAAACATTGTAAGTGGTTTTGCGATGGCCACTCGTTATGCAGGACAAATGTTACCTGTGGCAAAAACAGAAGATACAGATACTTTTAATACGCCTCTTACAGGAGGTATGCAGATGATTCATATCGGCGACAAGATGTGGCTTTTAACATCTGAAAATGGTTTGAATAATTTCCTGTATGAAAGCACTGATTCAGAGGGCAACAGGCAATTTGAGATGATGAGCACGGATTATGTTCAAAACAATAAAAATATTATAGGTACAATAGGCTTTTTCAGTTTTGTAATATTCGGTGTTCTTTGTTTGCTAATTCTGGTTGTAAAAGCGATTGCTTTCTTAATCTGTAAAATTACAAAAAAGGAAAAGCACCTCACAAAAGTAGACAAACAAATTATACTCCAGCAGTTGATACAGGGCGTATCTGGTGTAATTCTGTTCCTGTTCATTGGCGTGCTAGGAACTCAAGGTTATCCCTTTGCAGTATTTTCTTGTATTATGGCGACAGTGCTTGGAGTTATGAGCCTTGTAAACGGAGTTGTGCTTGTTATAAATACTCTTAAAGTCAAAGAAATCAAAACAAGCAAAAAAGTAAAACAGTTTATCTGGTCAGCTCTATGTGTTGGCTATACAGGAATTATTATCTGGTTTCAGTTGTTTAACTTTATAAATATTTGATAAGCAGATTTTGTGGTAAAGGCTACATAAAAGGCTTTGTAGCTAAAATTCCTAAGTAATGTTTTTTAAAGAAAAAGACACAGTCGACATTCTTGCCGACTGTGTCTTTACTTTTATTACGTAATATATAATTTGTGAATTTCGAAACAGCTTTTTAATTATCAAAGCTATGTAAAAACACTTGACAAATGTTGAGCAACTGCTTAATATATAATTATTGAGCAATTGCTCAATAACATCTCATACTTATCTGTAAAGGAATTGATATAGAAATGACAAAGAAAGAAGAAAAGCACAAAATGAGAAAATGGCAGATTTTAGATATTGCTTTGACTCATTTTATTCGATATGGATTTTATGGTACATCTACCAGAAAAATTGCAGAGGAAGCTGGGATAAGCTCCGGGCTTATGTTTCACTACTTTCCAAACAAGCTGGCTCTTTATGAAGCACTGGTGGAAATAGGCTGTGAACCAATGACAGCAGAAGCTAATGAAGATGAGTCGCCATTGGTATTTTTTGAAAAACAGGTTGAATGGTTTCTGTCAGTTGCTACACAAAATAGTTTTGCTTCAAGAATGTTTGTGTTTATGGGGATGGTAGCAATAAGTGCAAAAGATATATCAGAACGAGCAACGCAAATGATGAAAGAGCATGATATTGAAGCTTTGAGTGTTCCCTACATTGAAAAAGGACAAAAGCTGGGCTTAATCAGACAGGGAGATCCTTTGACCCTTTCGGTAATGTTTTACAGCAGTATACAGGGTTTTGCAGAAACACTAGTTGTTAGAGAAGATTTGAAATTACCAGATAAGGAATGGTTTTTAGCGATATTAAAAAACGAAAATAATGAACAGAAAGGAGCAAATTGTAATGAATAAGACAATGAGTAAACGATATAAAATTACATTATCAATTTTTGTGATTGCAACAATAACAGCAGGACTTTTCGGATATTTGCTTGATCAAATCCTTACAGAACAACCTAAGGGTAGCTCGCTTGGAATGGGACTGTGGTTAGTGCTTCCACTTTTAACAGGTGTGGTTCTTGGAGTTATCAATAAAGACTTGAAGCAAATTGGTGTCAAACCAAATTTTAAACATAATCTGAAATGGTACGCTGCTTCTATTTTTGTGTTTCCTTGCGTAATGCTGGTTAACATTATTGTGGCTGAAATGACAGGTGGCTTAACTGTGGGAGAGATAGAGCTGAGTGCTTTGTTTGTACTTATGATCAGCTCATTTTCAGGAAGTTTTATAAAGAACATCTTCGAAGAGTTTGCCTGGAGAGGAAGCCTTTTTAGTTACTTAGAAAAAACAGGAATGAATGATTGGCTTTTGTATTTCTTTAACGGTTTAATCTGGGGTATGTGGCATATTACATACTATATGTTTTTCCTGCCTGACGAATACTTTACTCAGATCAGCAGACCAATGATGGTGGTAGTAGGAATTGTTGTAATGATTTTCTGGTCACCAATGTTTGTAGAGCTTAGAAGATTAACAAATTCAGTTTGGCCGTGTGTGATTGCACATTCTATGGAAGACGCAGTACCTACAATGCTATTTGTGACATCAGGTGTTCTTCAGATTAAGCAAGAATACTTTGTAATGCTAGATCCAACTCGTGGCGTAGTGCCGACCGTGTTAGTATTTCTTATCGGTTTAGGATTAAGAAAAATCAGAATACAAGAAGAAAGATGTACATCATAATCACATCAATAAGCTTTAATTTCTACCATTGGATTGTTTTGCCTATTGACAAATTCAAAAAGTATGTTATTATATAAATCAAATTATATAAATAAATTTGTATAATAACATCGAGGTGGATTATGGCAAGGAAAACTCTGATTTCTAAAGAATTAATTTTACGCTCAGCTCTTCAAATGCTTATTGAAGATGGCTACTCATCTATAAACATAAAAACTCTTTCTCAGAAAATCGGTTGTTCAACCCAGCCTCTTGTGTGGCATTTTGAGAATATGGATGGCTTGAGAAAGGCGTTGGCTGAATATGCTTTGAATTACGCTAACGAAAAAATGACACCAAAAGAAGATGTAGATGTTATGCCATTCGAACAGGTGGGCAATGCCTATATAAAACTAGCTTTATATGAGCCAAACCTCTTTAAGTTCGTATTCCTTAATGGTAGTGATTGTTATCCTCCGGGTGGTGTTGATATGCTTACCACAGGTAACGCAGAAATCATAAAAGGTATATCGGCAGTTTTTGGTATTTCTGAAAAAAAGGCTGGAGAGTATTTACAGAACACTCTTATTTATACACATGGAGTTGCTACGTTTGTTGCAACGGGAATGATATGTATGTCTGAGGAAGAAATAATGGATATGATAAACGATACAGGAGATAGCTTTCTTTTAAAAGCAGGTGTATCGGCAGACAGAATACCTGCTCATATTAAAATTTAATTAAAATAAAATGAGGTTACTGATGAAAGGAAAAAGAAAAGTGATTATTATTATTTCGGTTTTAGTTTGCTTGGCACTTGTTTTTGGTGGTTTTATACTTTTTACAAAATACCAGATGAGCAAATTGCCTGAGCTTAGCTTTAAAGAGACGCTTGAATATACAACAAAAGGCAAAGCAAATGCAGTTATTTCTGTTGGAATAATTAAAGATGGAGAAGTATCCTATAATGTTTACGGAGAAAACGGCAAGGAGCTTGAAAATGAGCTTCACACTTACGAGATAGGCTCACTTACAAAAACAGTTACAGCTGGACTAATTAACAAAGCTGTTCAGGAAGGTAAAATCACTCTGGAAAGTACCATAGATAAATATCTTGATTTGCCTGATGGAAACACCTATCCCACAATCGAAGAATTGCTGACCCATACATCAGGCTATAAGAGCCATTATTTTGAAAAGCCTATGGTAGCAAACTTTTTTAAAGGCAGAAATGACTTTTATGGTATAACTAAAGAAATGACACTTGAAAGATTAGGCAAAGTTAGTGTTGATAAGGAAAGCTATAGGTTCAAATATTCAAACTTTGGTTTTGCTACTCTGGGACTTGTTCTTGAAGCTGTTTATGATACAGATTACGCAATACTTTGTAATGATTTTTTACAAAATGAGTTGGGACTTAAGAATACAAAAATCTCAGATATGAATGGCGATTTGGGGAAATATTGGGATTGGAATAAAACAGATGCGTACTTGTCAGCAGGAGCGATTACATCGGACATTTCAGATATGCTGAAATACGCTCAACTTCAGCTTGACGATAGCAATGTTTTCAGCGATTGTCATAATAGCCTTAAAAAGATAAATGGCACAACAGAAACCTACAAGGCAATGGGAATATGTATGGACGAAATCGGTATGTCATGGATTATAGATACTGAAAATGATATTATCTGGCATAATGGTGGTACTTCTAACTATAACAGCTACCTTGGTTTTAATCCTAAGACAAAAACTGCAGTTGTTATTCTTTCTAATTTTTCTCCTGTGTATAAAATCCCTGCAACAGTTATGGGAGTGAAATTACTTGAAGAATTACATAAGCCTACTGTTTAGTTTTTATATCGAAAGAGCTCAGTTATGGAGTTTTTAGCTTTAGTAAGAAATCTGATAACAGGTAGATATATGTTTTGTAGTGATTATTAGGAGGGGTTAATATGACAGATGGATTTGATAAATTTGAAAAGTGGTTGACACCATTGAAAGAAGATGGTCATCGAGGTATTCGCAAAGATGCACCAGAACACATTAAAGAAGAGGCGAAAAAAGTCAATGAAGAATACTACCAAAGAACTGGCAGATATGTGTTGCACATTGATTATTAAGTGGTGTAAAAAGCTGAAACAAAAAATTATTTATTAGTGCTTTACTTAACAGGAGATTTAAAAATTATGATGTTGCGTTTAGATGATGAAGAAATGGAACTTTACAACAAATTAAAAACTTGTACAGACGAAAAGGAGATACTGGAAATTCATAAGAATTTAAAGGAATTTAATAACGCAAGACAAGAAAAGCTGAAAGATTTACCTTTTGCACATTAAAGTTAAATACATAAGCGAGGTGTTTGATATTTCAATGGTTCTTCCTCCAAAGGAATTGTTAGGAAAATTTGATTTTATTTCTGGTTCAGTAGTGTTAAAGTCTGATGTTGAAATCACAGAAAAAGAAATGAAACTTTTGGAAGAATATAAAATCAGTATAGAAAATATTCAAAACCTAGAGTCTTTTAAAGCTACCATTAACAGTATTAGATGCAACAATTACTGTAGGTGATTTGATAGCTGTTATTGAATATGATTACCCTACATTCCATTTATCTATGGATTGTTTTTGGTGTGAGGTTATTGAAGGAGAATTGAAATTGTTGGAGGCTGAGGCAGCAAAGTGGCTGACAAAGGATGATTTATATGATGTTCAGTGGCTTCCGGCAGATATTACACTTGTTGAGAATATTAAAAAACATATGCAATAAGTTCTTCTGAGATTAAAAGTCCATTTGGTTAGTTATATTTTTTCATAACACAGGAGACTTTCAAATAGAATTTGCTAAGTAAAGCCTTCATTGAATATTAGAAATAAAATATCGCTGTAATCATACACGAAAAACTATGAATTAGTAGTAATCGAAAATAGAATAAATCAAGTGTGTTTCGGCTAAAATGTATTTATATTAGAAATCAGACGAGATACACTTGATTTTTTATGATTTATAGGCTAAAATTTAATCGTATTTAAAATCAGCCGAAAAGGGGTTGCCGATATGAATTATATAAAAAGAAATTTGGAGAATGTGGTAATTCAGGTTACAAAGGAATACCCAGTGGTTTTGGTTACGGGACCACGACAGGTAGGCAAGACTACTATGCTTCAAAAATTAATGGAAGGAACGAACAGGGGATATGTTACGCTTGATGATTTGAACGAAAGAGCAATTGCAAAGACAGATCCAGAATTATTCCTTCAACTGCATAAGCCCCCTGTACTGATTGATGAAGTTCAGTATGCACCGGAGTTGTTTGCGTATATTAAAATGAATGTAGACAAAAATCATGAGCCAGGAGCTTTTTGGCTGACTGGTTCGCAGGTTTTTAAGCTGATGCGAGGAATACAGGAGTCCTTGGCGGGCAGAGTGGCAGTGCTTTCTCTTACCTCTTTATCACAGGCAGAAATATCTGGTGGAGAGATGGAACCTTTCACTATAGATATTGAAGCCTTGGCTTTAAGAAAAGAGGGAAGAAAGGAGATTGATACAAGAGGTATTTTTGAACGTATTTACAAAGGCTCTATGCCTGCAATTGTAAGTGGTACAAATAGTAATAGTCAAATTTTTTACAGCAGTTATTTATCTACTTATATTGAGCGTGATGTAAAGGAATTATCGGATGCTATTGATTCGCTTAAGTTTCTTAGATTTATTATAGCAGTGGCAGCAAGATGTGGTCAAATGGTAAATGTGGCAGAAATAGCGAGAGATGCGGATATCAACCAGAAACAAGCAAAGGACTGGATGGGAATTTTGGAAACATTGGGTATTATTTTTTATCTCCATCCGTATTCTAATAATTTGCTAAAAAGACTTGTGAAAACACCAAAGTTGTATTTTTACGATACTGGATTAGTATGCCACCTGACAAAATGGAGTAGTGCAGAAACATTAGAAAGTGGTGCTATGAACGGTGCAATTCTAGAGAACTATGTGGTTGCAGAAATTAGGAAAACTTACTTAAATTGTGGTAAGGAGCCATATATGTACTATTATCGTGATAAGGATGCCAAGGAAATTGATATTGTTTTGGAGCACGATGGAGTTTTGAATCCGATTGAAATAAAGAAAACATCTAATCCTAGGCCAGAGTTAATAAAGGTATTTGGCTTGTTAGATAAGGCTTCAACACCTCGTTCTAAGGGTGCGGTTGTATGTATGAAGCCGGGACTTGGCGCAGTTGACAGGGATAATTATATTGTGCCGATTTGGATGATTTAAAGACTTGGTTTTCTTACAGACGATTTGTAATTTACTTATTATTTGAAATCAAATTTACAATTCTAGGAGAAATCCTCAAAACATCAGATTTATATCATTTGTTGTTAGCGATATGTTTAAAATTTTTTGCTCAATTTTCTGCCGATAATCATTTGCGAAAACTAGCCCATTTGAAGCATTTTGTTTCCGTGGTTAATTTCTGTGTTACAATAATTTACAACAAAATTTTATTCAGCTAAAAAACATACAAACCCACTGCTTATATGGGTTTGTATGCAGTTGTGTATATAACAGGAAACGCTCTGCCCTACCCTACTCTGTAAGGGTGAGTGTTATAGTAGATTTGAGCTGTGCTTAAATTGAGCTGACTTTAAGTTATAATCGCTCTTTTGTATTATCAAATTTTTCTAAAATATATGCGTGTGAGCAGGCATAAAGCCTGCTCACTTTTGTTTACGCTGACTTTTCTGGAATACATAATCACCCCAACAAAAGTAGTACACAATATTACTTTTGTCGAGATTTTTCTATGCGTGGTTAAATTGACGCTTACAAAATAAATACAGATACAATATAAACTACCTTAAAATCTCAATCGTTAGTATGCTATTTACTATTCTTGATTCTTAGTGGCAGATTATGATATAACACTAAAAAAGATATATAAAACACACATTAATTATGCAATTTAACTTTAACGGATGGTATCAAAATGTGAATAATTATATTAGTGAAACAAAGTCCGTTTTATGGTACTGCAATAGTGATATAATAAATTCAATAAAAGCCTAAATTGTCAAAGTGAAGTTCGGATTTTTAGAGTAAAAAACGAGAAACACCCTAAGTTCATCTTGACAAAAAGACAGGTATTAAATATAGATATTTCAAGATTTTCAGAGCCTGAGGTAGCCGCCACCAACGAAGTTGGCAAGACCTTGACGGGTTGGTGATGACAATGCTACAATGCGAAGCTTTGAAGGCGAAAAAAGAATAGATATTTCTGAGTTTCCATCGCCTTCTGCAAAAAAAGCAAAGCATTTTCATCAGCGTTCAGTCAAGGTTGGCTGTATGGTAAAATTAAAATGGTTACTATGATCCTCAGGCATC
>JAXJTP010000055.1:0-13992 GCA_036309525.1 Acutalibacteraceae bacterium
AGCAAGGTATCATCATGGACAACAAGTAACAAAGAGGTAGCAACAGTAACATCAGCAGGTAAAGTTACAGCACTTGCTAAGGGTACAGCAACAATTACAGTAAAGCTAGCAAATGGTAGTACAGCTAAATGTACAGTTACAGTTAAGAAGTCAACAGTAAAGCTAGACAAAACTACTCTATCACTTGAGAAGGGTAAAACAGCTACACTAAAAGCAACAGTAACAGGTACAAGCAAGGTATCATCATGGACAACAAGTAACAAAGAGGTAGCAACAGTAACATCAGCAGGTAAAGTTACAGCACTTGCTAAGGGTACAGCAACAATTACAGTAAAGCTAGCAAATGGTAGCACAGCAACATGTAAGGTTACAGTTACAGTACCTTCTACAAAATATTTCCCTAAATGTGCATCTTCATACACTTCAATTGTTGATGGTCTAAAATCTATCGGTGTTGATTCATCTTATAATAACAGAAAGAAGATTGCAGTAGCTAATGGTATGACAAATTACACAGGTACTGCTACACAAAACTCTACAATGCTTAAGCTTCTAAAGGAAGGTAAGCTAATCGATCCATCTGGCTCATCTAATACAGGTAATACAGGCAATACAGGCAATACAGGCAATACAGGTGATAAGGTACCAGCAGGTGTTATTGTAAACTCTAGCTACAATGTTGAGGTAATGGGTAGAGCAAAAGAAAATAAGCCACATTACGAAAACAAGGCTGGTTCTAGATCAGCAGAGGCATATAATACTGTTATAGATCAATTTAAGGTTGCAACAAATCAAAGATATGCAAAAAGCAATGGTAACACATATTGTAACATTTTTGGTTGGGATGCAATGACTGCAATGAATGTAGCACTTCCACACTGGGTAAAAAATAATGCACCTTCATCATCTACTGTAAGTGGTGCAACAGAAATGAATGCTAATGCAACATACAATTGGATGAATAACTATGGTGTAAAAAAATATGGTTGGAGAGTAGTAACAGCTAGAGAGGCACAAAATAGAGCTAACAAGGGTTATCCAACAGTTGGTCTTTATTATAATACATCAGGTGGTAGTGGACATGTTGTAGTTGTACGTCCTGAAACTTCATCATATAAGTTCTCATCAACAAAGGGTCCTGTTATTGCACAGGCTGGTTCTTCTAACTACAACTACGGCTATAATCAGTATATGTATGAGAAATCTACAACAAAATACTATACACACGACTAATAATATCGCATAATTTAAAGCTTAATAAAATTATGTAAAAAGCCTATTATTCAAGCCCGAGATTCAAAGCTAATGAATCTCGGGCTTAAGTATTATATAAAATATTTAACAACAAAAAGAGGCACAAGCAGTTCAAAATAGAATTGCTTGTGTTTTTTTATATAAAATATCAATCAATTTATATATAAGCTATACATTATACAAGTTAAGTACATAACATATATAATGTATACTTGCTTTGCATTTTGAAAGTGTTTTATATCTTTATGTTGATTTTTAAAACTCTATTTGTTATACTAAATATAAGTAACAATCTATAAATTATGCTTTATAGCTGATTGTATGCTTAAAATATTTTTAAAGATACAATAAGGGATAGTGTTATGAAATACTGTAAAAAGTGTAATCTGTTAATAAAAGATGATTTAAATAGCTGTACAAATTGTGGTAAGGCTTTAGATAATTCTCTGCCTTCTGATAAGTCGCCTGTGGTGGTTGTAACTGCAAGTGGCTTTGAAAAGGAACGAATCTGTACAATGCTTACTGAGAAGGATATTCCATACAGTGTAAGAGTAGCACCCAAAAAGGGAATACCTACCGAAATGAATGCAGTTACAGGTAACAGTAAGGCTACACATCAGATAGTTGTACCATACGAATTTTATAATAAGGCTATGGAACAGCTTGTGGGTATAAATGCAGTACAGCTAAATGACGAAGAGCTTCAGGCTCTTACAGAGGCTCTTGAAAATGAAGAAAGCAGTAATAAAGTCTCAAATATAGATGATTACTTTAGTGTAAAAAACAGGGTAGTAAGAATAGTATCAGCTTTTGCATTTTTTGCTTTAGTTGCTTTAGTGATATTTGGTGTAGATGCTGTAATGGCAATAATAAAAGCATTTTTTACATAATTTAAATTAACCCTACAATAATAAATAGTACAGAAAATATGACAAATAACATATAAAAGAGAGAGTATGATTGATATAAATAGCTTAGAAAGAATAACAATAGTGTGTGGTCACTATGGAAGTGGAAAAACCAATTTTTCATTAAATCTTGCACTTGATATGGCACAGGGTGGTAAGCCTGTAACATTAGTTGACTTAGATGTGGTAAACCCATATTTTCGTAGCTCAGATTACAAGGAAATGCTTGAGCAAAAGGGCGTTCATATTATCGCACCCTGCTATGCAGGCACAAATCTTGATACGCCTGTATTATCAGCTGAAATAGATACAGTTTTTGATATGCACGATAGAATGGTAATCTTTGATGTTGGTGGAGATGACGCAGGTGCGTATGCACTTGGCAGATATTCAGATAAAATAAAAACTCAGAAATATTCATTTATCTATCTGGTTAATAAATATCGTAATCTTACGCAAACACCACAGCAGGCTATAGAAATACTTTACGAAATCAATCGTGCTTGTGGATTAAGTGCTGATTATATAGTAAACAACTCACATTTACAGGGGCAGACAACTCCACAAACAATAGTAAATGCTATGAGCTATGGCAATGAAATTGCTGAATCACTTAATTTGCCAGTTTTATGTACCACAGCACCAAAATTCCTGCAAGGCACACAGGAGCTTTCTGGTTACGATTTGTACTATGTTAATCAGATTGTAAAGCCACCATTTGGGTGCTGATTTTAAACCTGATAATTCCAGAAATTAATAATATATTGTAACTTAAAGAAAGGAAGGGACAAAAGTAATGGCTCATATTGAAGTAGACGAAAGCCTATGTAAGGGCTGCGAAATGTGTGCAAACGCTTGTCCAAAAAAGATTATCGCCTTAGATAAATCTAGGATAAACGCAAAGGGCTATCACCCTGCAACATTAACAGATAAGGAAAAGTGTATTGGATGTAAGGCATGTGCTATAATGTGTCCAGATGTAGCAATTACCGTATACCGATAAGGTGAACAACGAAAGGATATGAAAAACTAAATGGAAGAAAAATTTTTAATGAAGGGTAACGAAGCGTTAGCAGAGGCTGCTATTCAGGCTGGTTGCAGACACTTCTTCGGCTATCCTATTACACCTCAAACAGAGCTTGCTGCTTATATGGCTAAAAGAATGCCATTGGTAAACGGTACATATTTACAGGCAGAGTCTGAAATAGCTGCTGCTAATATGGTGTTAGGTGCAGCAGGTGCAGGTGTTAGAGCAATGACATCTTCAAGCTCACCAGGAATAAGCCTTAAATCAGAGGCAATTTCTTATATGGCTGCCAGCGATGTACCAGCACTTATAGTAAATGTACAGCGTGGTGGTCCTGGTCTTGGTGGTATTCAGCCATCACAGTCAGACTATTGGCAGGCTACAAAGGCAACAGGTCATGGTGATTTCCAGATTCTTGTTTATGCTCCAGCAACAATTCAAGAAATGGTAGACCTTGTAGGCACAGCCTTTGATAAGGGTGATGAATACAGAATCCCAGCTATGATTTTAGCAGATGGTATGCTTGGTCAGATGATGGAGCCTGTAACAATTCCAGAGGCTACAGATATAAAGCAGATCGAAAAGCCATGGGCTTGCTGTGGTCATCAGAATAAAAGAAAGCATAATATTGTAAATTCACTTTTCTTAACACCAAGCGATCTTGAAAAGCTGGTTGTTGAAAGATATAAGAGATATGAAATAATAAAAGAAAAAGAACAAATGTGGGACGAGTATCTGCTTGACGACGCTGAAATAGTAGTTGTTGCTTACGGTGCTTCTGCAAGAGTTTCTCAGACAGCTATAGATATGGCTAGAGAGCAGGGCATAAAGGCAGGCTTGCTTCGCCCAATCACTCTATGGCCATTCCCTACAAAGGCTTTTGAAACACTAAAAGAAACAGCAAAGGCTTTTATAAGCTGTGAAATGAGTATGGGACAAATGGTAGATGATGTAAGGCTTGCTATTGAATGCAAAAAGCCTGTAAGCTTTGTAGGCAGAACAGGTGGTAAAATCCCAACACCTAACGAGGTTCTTGACGAAATTGTAAGAGTAGGAGGTACCTGCTAATGGAAGAAATCATTTTTAAAAAGCCACACGCTTTAACAGATGTGCCATTTCATTATTGCTCAGGCTGTACACATGGTATTATTCACAGACTTGTAGCCGAGGTTATCGACGAGCTTGAATGTGAGGGTCATACAGTAGGTGTATCTCCAGTAGGCTGTGCAGTAATGAATTACGATTATTTTAACTGCGATATGATAGAAGCACCACATGGCCGTGCTCCAGCTGTTGCAACAGGTATTAAAAGAGCACATCCTGAAAATGTTGTATTTACATATCAGGGTGACGGTGACTTGGCTGCTATAGGTACTGCAGAAACAGTGCACGCTGCAACAAGAGGTGAAAACATCACAGTAATATTTGTAAACAATACAATCTATGGTATGACAGGTGGTCAGATGGCTCCTACATCACTACCAAATCAGGTAACACAAACAACGCCTTATGGTCGTGATGTAAATACAGCTGGTTATCCTGTAAGAATTTGCGAAATGCTATCAACATTAGACGGTGTTGCACTTGCACAGCGTACAACAGTTGATAGTGTAAAGAATGTAGCTATTACTAAAAGGGCTATCAAAAAGGCATTCCAGAATCAGATAGATGGCAAGGGCTTTTCAATTGTAGAAATTCTTTCAACCTGTCCTACAAACTGGGGTATGAGTCCTCTTAAATCACTTGACTGGTTAAGAGAAAATATGATTCCATACTATCCACTTGGAGTCTACAAGGATGAAGAGAAAGGAGCCAGACTAAAAAATGAGTAAGGATTTTAATATTTTATTTGCTGGCTTTGGTGGTCAGGGTGTATTATTCTCTGGTAAGCTTACAGCATATGGTGGCTTATACGACAATAAAAATATAACATGGCTACCTTCCTATGGTCCAGAAATGCGTGGAGGTACTGCAAATTGCAGTGTATGCATATCAGACAATCCAATAGGCTCACCTTGCGTAGTAAACCCAAATGCTTTTGTAGCCTTGAATTTGCCTTCATTCCAGAAGTTTAAGGACAGAGTTGTACCAGGTGGAACAATGATCGTAGATAGCTCTATGATACCAGAAAAGTGTGACAGAACAGATATTAATGTAGTTTATGTAAACGCTTCAAAAATCGCTATTGAGAACAATGTAGAGGGTCTTTCAAATATCATTCTGTTGGGTAAGCTGTTTAAAGAAACAGGCTTCTGTACAGCTGAATCACTTGATAAGGCAATCTTAAAATGCGTACCTAAAAGCAAGGCACATCTTATCGAGCCTAACCGTAAGGCATTACAGCTTGGTATAGACGCTTAATGAGTACACAAAATAAAAAATATGAATGTGTCGTATGGGATTGGAATGGTACAATAGTTGACGATGTAAGTGCGTCGCTACTTTCGGTAAATGATATGCTAATTAAAAGAAATTTACCAACAATAACTATTCAGCAATACCACCAATACCTCGACACACCTATTTATAAATTCTATGAGCATATATTTGATTTAAGTAAAATCACGTTTGATGTAATTCAGTCAGAGTTTAATTCTGGCTACAATAAGCATATTTCTGACAATCCTTTAAATAGTGGTGCTATAGCTATTATGAAAATGCTAAAGCAAAGTAATATTAAGCAGGTAATAGTTTCCTCATCTAATCAGGAAATTGTCCAGAAGGGTGCAGAAAAGCTAGGTGTAGCAGAATATATGGATTATATATCAGGCTCAAGCGATAATTTTGTAGGCAGTAAGGTAGAGCGTGCAATAGGTGTTATAAGCAAAATAACTACCAATTATTCAAACGTAGTTGTAATAGGTGATACCCTACACGATTGCCAATTAGCAAACGAAATCGGTGCTGATTGCATTTTACTTTCAACAGGTCATCAAAGCAAAGCCGATTTACAAACAACAGGTAAGCCTGTTATAGATAGCTTGAATGAATTGTTTTTATTGTTTAATGCTTAACCTACAAAATAAGCTATAATCCTTTTGAACTTTCGTGAATTCCAAAAGTAAATTCCACTTTGAAATTTACTTTTGGAATTCACTTTTTGTATTTTATATGTATAATAGTATTAAACATAGCTTGATTTTTTACTTTTGTGTGTTATAATATTATTGTGAAAAAGGTATATAAAATAATATAATTATTGTCAAAAAATATTAAATATATACTAACGGGTGTTATGCGTTATATTATAAAATACCTAATAAGCATATAATTTATGAAAGGGTGAAGTTTATGAAAAAGCTTTCAAAATGTACAAGAAAAATATTGTCAGTTTTGCTGACAACACTAATGGTTTTAGCTATATTTACCGTTGCACCAATTTCGGCTAGTGCAAAAACTACATTAGATGTATTGAGGAGTAAGTATCCTCACGGTTCGTATTGGAACGGTTCCTATAACGGTAGAGCATGGCAATGTCATGGTTTTGCACTACAATTAGGATATGAACTTACAGATTCAGATCCCTATGGTTGGGCTACTTATGAAAATAACAACATTACAAATTATATTGCTAATGGTAATTTAAAACCTGGAGATATTATAAGAACTTGGGGCAACGGACATACAATTATGGTTACGAATGTAAATGGAAATGCTTTTAATTTTGTTGATTGTAACTTTATATCGAGTAATACTGTTAGATGGGATGGATATTGTACCATTTCAAATAATAATTATTTATCAACATTTGGTGCAATCACATACATAAAGTCATCACCTACAAATGTTGTTACGCAATTCAATCCAACAGGAGCAGTTGACTCTATAACTGGAGGAACAAATTCAGTTAAAATAAGAGGTTGGGCTTTTGATAAAGACGATGTAAGTACACAATTAAACATTCATGTTTATGTAGGTGGTCCAGCAGGTTCAGGAGCACCTGGTTATAGCTATGTAGCAAATACATATAGACCAGATGTTAATAATGTGTATAATGTTGGAGAATGGCATGGTTATGATATTGAAATTCCTGTAACAACAGCAGGTGATAAAGCTGTATATGTTTATGCAATAAATGTAGGTGGTGGTGAGAATGTATTATTAGGTCATCAAACTGTGTATATTGATGGTGATATATATTGTCCTGTTATACAATCTATATACATTACAGATGTTACGCCTTACGCTTTTACTGTGAATGCTGTAATTAGTGATAATATAGGAGTAACAGAAGTTAAATTTCCAACTTGGAAGGATGGTTCTCCTGATGTAAAATGGTATGTTCCTAAGCAAGTCGATACAAATGTTTATAGTTATAGAGTTTATATAAATGATTTGACTAATGAACCAGGAGTTTATCATACCCATGTGTATGCTTATGATGCTGCAAGAAATGAAAATGTAAGTAGTATAGATATATTAGTTCCTGATAAGGGATTATTGATATATGATATAGTTGGTGATAATATTCATATACAAGGTGTTAATGATAAGACAGTGCAAGAAGTATCTATACCAAGCAATATCGGAGGAAGAAGTGTTACCGAAATTTCTGATAATGCTTTTTTAGAGTGTACAAATATGGTTAAAATTACTCTTCCTGATACGATAATAAGAATAGGTAATAATGCTTTTCGTGAATGTTGGCATCTAAAAGAATTTGTTTGTCCACCAGAGCTGAGTTCACTTGGTAATGATGTTTTTTCAAGTTGCTATGGTCTTAGCAAAATTACTTTTAATAATAAAATCAATAGCATAGGTGCGAGAGCGTTTTATACAACAAATCTGAAATCGGTAAACTTGCCTAAAAGTTTATCATCAATTGGTGAATACGCTTTTGGATATAAATATAATGCCGATATATTGCCAGAAAGAAATGAGTTTAAGATTTATGGCTATCGAGATACACAATCACAAATATATGCACAAAAGAATAATATAGAATTTGTAGAAATAAAAACTATTGGTGACATAAACGAAGACGGAGAAATCACTCTCGAAGATACAATATTGGTACTAAGACATATTGTAAGTGCTAAAGATATTAGTGATGAACCACAGGACATAGGAGAAATGTCTCTTGCTGATATGAATAGTGATGGTAAAATTACAGTAGTAGATGTATTAATGCTTCAAAAAATGATATTATCTTAATAATGTTTCTGTAATTTAACTATTAATTTGCTAATATGCTTATATTGAAAGGGTTTAACTATGTAATAAATCTTAATTTTATTGAACTCTTTCTGTAAAAGTCCTACTACATATTGACACAATTAATAAAAAGTTGTAAAATATATTTATGGTTTACTTATAAAATTCTGAAAGGAGAAAATAACCATGAAAAGAATTAAAACTCTAAAGACAAGAGATCTTGCAAAAAGCGTAAAGAATGGTGGCTGTGGCGAGTGCCAGACATCTTGCCAGTCAGCTTGTAAAACATCTTGTGGTGTTGCTAACCAGCCTTGCGAGAAGAAGAGCAAGTAATTAATTTTTGCAAAAAGTGCCGCATACCCACATTAGTGTGGTGCGGCATTTTATTTTGTAGCTAAAGAGGTAAAAGAATGGTTCATCAATATAAATTAAACGGATATAACATAATCATAGACGAGGGCAGTGGCTCAGTACATAGTGTAGACGAGGTTGCCTACGATATGATCGAAATGTATCAATCAAGCACAAAGGAAACTATAATTTCTGCAATGCTTGAAAAGTACGCAGATAATCAGCAGATAACTAAAGAAGAGCTTGAGGAGTGCTATGACGATATAACAGAGCTTAAGGATAATGGCAAGCTTTTTGCAGATAGCTCATATGCACAGACTGCTGTAAACTTTAAAAACAGAAATACAGATATAAAAGCACTTTGCTTGCACGTTGCACATACCTGTAATCTTAATTGTAGCTATTGCTTTGCAAGTCAGGGTAAATATCAGGGCGACAGAGCATTAATGAGCTTTGAGGTAGGTAAGCAGGCATTGGATTTTCTTGTAGCAAATTCAGGCAACAGACATAACCTTGAGGTTGACTTCTTCGGTGGAGAGCCTCTTATGAATTGGGATGTAGTAAAACAGCTTGTAGCCTATGCAAGAAGCATTGAAAAGCAGTGCAACAAGAATTTCAGATTTACTCTTACAACAAATGGTGTTTTAGTTGATGATGATGTAATCGACTTTGCAAATAAAGAAATGCACAATGTTGTTTTAAGCCTTGACGGCAGAAAAGAAATTCACGACCACCTACGTGTGAATTATCAGGGTAAGGGTAGCTACGATTTAATCGTACCTAAATTCCAGAGATTTGTAGAGAAGCGTGGAAATCAGGGCTACTATATGCGTGGTACATACACACATAATAATGTTGATTTTACAAACGATATTTTCCATATGACAGATTTAGGCTTTACAGAGCTTAGTATGGAGCCAGTAGTATGCTCACCAGATGACCCTTATGCATTAACCAATGAGGATTTACCAAAAATCTTTGAGCAGTACGAAATTCTTGCTAAGGAAATGCTGAAAAGACAGCAAGAGGGCAGACCTTTCACATTCTATCACTATATGATCGACCTTGAGCACGGACCTTGTATCTATAAGAGAGTTGCAGGCTGTGGCAGTGGTACAGAATATATGGCTGTTACACCTTGGGGAGAGCTATTCCCTTGTCATCAGTTTGTTGGTGACCCTAAATACAGCCTAGGTGATGTATGGAATGGTGTAAAAAACAAAGAAATTCAGGACGAATTCAGAAAATGCAATGTATTTGCAAGAAGAGAATGTGACGATTGCTGGGCAAGACTTTATTGCAGTGGTGGCTGTGCAGCAAACTCCTATCACGCAACAGGCAATATTACAGGCATTTACAAATACGGCTGTGAGCTTTTCAAAAAGCGTATTGAATGTGCAATAATGCTGAAGGTTGCAGAAAACGAGCTAGGCTTAGATGTACCAGAATATCAAAGCTGTGACGGTAGCTGTGACGAAAACGGCAAATGTGAGTAAAACAAAATATTTTATAAAGCAAAAACCGTATCATTTCTGATACGGTTTTTTAGTGTCACAATATTCGCATACAATGTAATCGCCATTTGGTCTGAATTCCTTAGGCATATATGGTTCGGTGTGTGTTATACATTTAGGGTTAACACAGCCTGTATTATCTGTAATAACTCTGCCTCTTGAATATGAATACTTTGAGCCTTCAAGTGTAAGCAAAATTAAAGCCATACGTGCATACATTCCGTAAACAGCCTGCTTAAAGTAAACACATCTAGGGTCATTGTCAATATCCTCTGTAATTTCATCTACTCTTGGTAGTGGGTGAAGCACCTTTAAATCCTCTTTACCAAGTGCAAGTCTTTCTTTGTCTAATACAAACACACCCTTCTGTGCGTTGTATTCCTCAATGTTTGCAAAGCGTTCACGCTGAATACGTGTCATATACAAAACATCAAGCTCAGGCATTGCCTCCTGTAAAGATGTAACCTCAACATATTCACAGCCCTGCTTGTCCAGAATTTCTTTAGTATATTCAGGTACACCAAGCTCAGGGGTAGAAATAAGAACAAATTTGTTGCCCTCAAAGTGCGACATTGTATCTATAAGTGAATGTACAGTTCTACCATATTTCAGATCACCACACAAGCCTATTGTAAGGTGATTAAGTCTGCCTTTTTCATTGTGAAGAGTAACTAAATCAGTCAGAGTCTGAGTAGGGTGAAGATGTCCACCGTCGCCAGCGTTTATAATTGGCACTCTGCTATACAAAGAAGCACCCTTTGCACTTCCCTCAAGTGGATGACGCATAGCAATTATATCTGCATAGCCACTAACAATTGTTATAGTATCCTTTAGAGTTTCACCCTTAGATACAGATGAATTCTGAGGATCTGAAAAGCCTATTATAGAGCCACCCAGTCTTAGCATAGCAGTCTGAAAGCTCATCTGAGTTCTTGTGCTAGGCTCATAAAAAAGAGTAGCCATAATTTTACCCTTGCAAGCCTCGCTGTATTTTGATGGATCAGCCATTATGTTTTCTGCAAGGTGAATAATCTCATAAAGGTCAGAGAAAGAAAGTGATTCAAGGTCAATAATATGATTTAGCATAAAAAGCCCCCTTAAGTTATACTTTTATAATTTTATCACAATTTGTCAGAATGGCAATAGAAAAAATAAAACTTTATCGCCATTAATAAAAATATTTCTTTTATTACTTTACTTATAACTATTATGATAAATTAATTTACTATGCTGTAAACAAGCGTAGCTTTCTATATTCCTGAGCAAAGCTGATTTATAAAAAATTCTGTTATTTCAAAATGTAGCTGTTCAAATAAGTAACTACAAATTGTTAGTGGATATTTCATAAAAAAATCAATTTAAGATATTGACTTTTATAAAAAATGTGGTATTATATATTTTGTTAATTAAATCAATATTTTGTCGAGTTTAATTATTCCTTTTTCTTTATCTAGTTATATAAAGCTAAATTCTATAATCATCAGAAAAAGTCTTCGCATTAAGCGAGGATTTTTTTTCTATGCTTTTAGCATAGTGTTTAAATCAGCAAAGCTCATATTGTAGATAAGCTACTTATTTTTTGAGAATTTGAATAATTCAAGAGAAAAACAAGCAATTTCAAAAAATCTTGTTGCAATATTGAGTAAAAAATAAAGAAAAAAGTTAAAAAGTTATGAAAATTTACATTACAAACTTGAAAAACAGTAAGAAATATTGTATTATATATACATAATACTTGTAATCAAACTTACAAGAGTTTAGGAGGACATAATATGGCAACAACTTTTTCAGACAAATATTTGTCAGGTTTTGTAAGCAATGACGAGTATACAGCTATTGCTTCACAGGTAAAGGCTGCACACGATACTCTTCATAACGGTACAGGTCTTGGTAATGACTTTATCGGCTGGCTTACACTACCTACTGATTATGATAAAGAGGAGTTTGCACGCATTAAGGCTGCTGCAGAAAAAATCAAGAAGGATACTGATGTATTTATAGTTATCGGTATCGGTGGTTCTTACCTTGGTGCAAGAGCTGCTATTGAATTTATTCATTCACAGAACTATAATGCAAAATCTAAGGATACACCTGATATCTACTATGTAGGTAACAGCATTAGCTCATCATATCTTGCAGATATTATGGATATTTGCGAGGGTAAGGATGTATCTATTAATATGATATCAAAATCTGGTACAACTACTGAGCCTGCTATTGCTTTCAGAGTATTCAGAGAAATGCTAGAGAAGAAGTATGGCAAAGAGGGTGCTAAGGAGAGAATTTACTGCACAACAGATAAGGCTAAGGGTACATTAAAGGCTCTTGCTGATGAAGAGGGCTACGAAACATTTGTAGTACCTGATGATGTTGGTGGTCGTTTCTCAGTACTTACAGCTGTTGGTCTTCTACCTATCGCAGTATCAGGTGCTGATATTGATGCACTTATGGCTGGTGCTAAAAAAGCTCAGGATGATTTCAACAATGACGATCTTGCAACAAACGATTGCTACAAGTACGCTGCAACAAGAAATATCCTTAACAGAAAGGGTAAGAGCATCGAAATTCTTGTTAGCTATGAGCCTGCATTCACAATGATGACAGAGTGGTATAAGCAGTTGTTTGGTGAGAGTGAGGGTAAAGACAATAAGGGTCTATTCCCAGCAGGTGTTGTATTCTCAACAGACCTTCATTCAATGGGTCAGTTTATCCAGGAGGGTACAAGATCTATGTTTGAAACAGTTGTAAACATCAAAAAGCCAAAGAGAGAAATTGTACTTGATGAAATCGAGGGCAATATTGATGGACTAAACTTCCTTGCAGGCAAAACTATGGACTTTGTAAACACAAAGGCATTTGAGGGTACAGTACTTGCTCATAACGACGGTGGAGTACCTAACATTGTTCTTGATGTAGAAGAAATGACAGAATCAGAGCTAGGATATCTAATCTATTTCTTCGAAAAGGCTTGTGCTATCAGTGGCTATTTACTAGGTGTAAATCCATTCAACCAGCCAGGCGTAGAAAGCTACAAGAAGAATATGTTTGCTTTGCTAGGTAAGCCTGGTTACGAGTCAGAAAAGGCAGCACTAGAGGCTCGCCTAAATTAATAAATTTATAAGAACCACTATGGTGGATATATAGGAGGAAAAAATTATGGTAACATTACTAATCGGTCGCAAGGGTTCAGGTAAAACAAAGAAGCTTATCGCTTTAGCTAACGAAGCTGTTGAAAAGTCAACAGGTAATGTAGTAGTTATCGAGAAAGGTGCAAAGCTTACATACGATGTTACACCTAAGGCAAGATTAATTGATACAGACCAGTATCAGATTGCCGGTTACGATGTTCTATTCGGCTTTATCAGTGGTATTTGTGCAGGTAACTATGATATTACAGATATTTTTGTAGACTCAACCTTCAAAATCTGCTCAGATGATAAAGACGAGCTAAAGGCTTTTGCAAGCAAGCTAAATGCTTTGTCAAAAACAGCAGAAACAAACATTACATTGCTAATTTCAGCTGGCAAAGAAGAGCTACCAGAAATGGACGCTGAGTTTGCAGAGGTTTAATCACTGAATTTTATTTATTCAATAAATCCTCCCTTTGTTAATTCAAAGGGAGGATTATTTTCTCAAAAAACTCCCACTATACAAATCGGTATAGTGGGAGTTTTCAGATACGACCTAAATATTATTTTTTGTGTATTAGGTCGTATCTGAAAACTCAAAACAACTGTCTATTTCTACTAATACGGGCAATTTCTTCCCGAAAAATACTCGAAAT
>JAXJTP010000056.1:0-28585 GCA_036309525.1 Acutalibacteraceae bacterium
AGGGTGGTGGGGTCGAGGGGTAACACCCCTCGTGGGATTTTAAAGGGCAACGCCCTTTAACTTCTCGTTAATTCCTAAAATGCCGTTTTAAACGGCATTTTAAAAAGACGATTATGCGTTTAGGGCTTCGCCCTAAAAACCCATAAGGGCTCTGCCCTTAACCCGAAAGCCTTTGAAAAGGCTTTACCCAAACTTCAAGTTTGGGTTTGTGCTAATCCGTAACTGCCCTACAAACCCGAATTTGTTTTTCTTTTTAAATATATATTTCTTATTAAAACAAAGTAAGCGACACAAGCTGTGCTGTGTCGCTTAATAAACAAAAGTGATTATTTGTTTGTGATACCAAAACGCTTGTTGAATCTGTCAACACGTCCACCTGTATCAACAAGCTTCTGCTTTCCTGTGAAGAAAGGATGACACTTTGAGCAAATTTCAACACGAATGTTTTCCTTTGTTGAACCTGTTTCGATTACGTTTCCACAAGCACAAGTTATTGTTGTCTGCTTGTAATTAGGATGTAGACCCTCTTTCATTGCCGTTTCACCTCTTTCGATTTTTCCAATCATAGTAACATTAGAATTGTAACATATACTTTTACAAAATGCAATAGTTTTTTTACATTTTTTCAACCTGTACTGTATTAAAATAATCTAGCTTTTCAAAATCTCTTTTACAGTATCGCAATATAGCTGTGGGTTGTCCATAAACAGGCTATGCCCTGTATTATCAAGCATATAAAAGCCCTTATCAGGTGCCTTTATTTTATCATAGTATTGCTTAACATCATTCTGACAAACTGAATAATCTGCTTCGCCTGCAATATAATACACAGGAACCTCATAGCTTTGAGACAGCTGTGATATATCAAACCCGAAAAAGGCATATTCCATAAGTGCTTTATTATTCTCAAAAAAGCTCTCAGTATTCATCTGTATCATAAACCACTTCATATCATACAGGCTCATCTCAGATGATGTCATACCTGTCCATATCTGCTTTAATCCCGACATTTCACCGTTACATAGCATATATTTTGCATTTATAGAAACCAGCCTTGACAAATCATCTAATGACATTTCATCGTAATTGCTTACTGTTTCCATACGCTTAACAAGCTCAGTAAGAGCCTTTTCGTCATCTGTACCCTTTATTTGGTCTGATTTTAAAACCTCACGGGCAACATTCAATTTATTCTCATAGAGCTTAGTTATCTGACTTACACCTATATAGCTACTTACCTTTTCAGGATATTTCTGGATATAAATACTACCTATTACTGTGCCCCAGGAATGACCCACAATAACAACCTTATCATTACCAAAACGATTTTTGGAATATTCTACAATTCCGTCAAGGTCAGCAATAAGCGTATCAATATCAGCTTCATAGGAATTATTATTAGCAAAGTAGGTTCTTCCACAGCCACGCTGGTCGTAGTTAATTATAGTAAAATCCGACTCAAGCTCTCTTTGATAATAAGAAGAAACATATCCCATAGGGCCTGCAGGGCCACCATGAATAAAAATCATCACTGGATTTTCTCTGTTTTCTCCTCTTATCTGAACATACTGCTTTATACCATTTACATCAATATAGGATGACTCCTGAATACCATTTTTAGAGGATATTGAACTTTTAAACCCGTTTACAACTCTAAAACCAAAAATAATTATAACAGGTAAAAGAATTATTATAAATATTACGACTAATATAACTATCATTGCTTTTTTCGTTTTTCTTTTTTCAGATTTCATTAAATCATCACACTACGCAATACAAAATATTATCCGACTATTGCTTATAGCTTAATTCCAAACTTCTCAATTTTAGGTATTAAGCCTATTCTTGGCTTGTCTGGGTCTGGTAGCTGTGGGAAGTCGTAGGCTGGGTAGTCGTTACCCTCTACTATTGCAGGGCCATTTGGTGTAAGGCATACATCCCAACCAACATATCTGAATTCTGGTATAACCATAGCTGCCTTTTTAACCATATCCTTAACCTCGTCCATAAATGGTAGCTTATAGCCTACAAATCTAATTCCTGTTGCTGGGTGAGCGTCATAATTAACAAGTGCAGAGGTATGTCCCTGACCTATAATCTCGCCCTTATCCAAATCGAAATGACAAGCAAGACCACCATTCTCAAGGTTATCAACAAAGCCACCGTTATTGCCCATTTTAAATACAGCGTAAAGAATATGAGCCTCTCCGTTATTTACAAGAGTAACTACACGCAAGCAGTTAAGTGAGTGTGGGTAAATTTCAGCAGCCTGTGGGTGCTGTACAATTACCTCTTCTATTACACCAAAGTTTTTCTCTGGGTTTGTTATATACTTCCAAAGCTCCTCTGTTGTGGCAAAGTCAGCAACCTTGATTTTCTCTATACCCTTACCACTTTCGCCTATATATGGCTTTGCAAAGAAGTATTCCTTGCCCTGTACAAACTTTTCAAATCTGTTATAGTCTATCTTTGCAACGTCAAGGATTTCTCTGCCCATAAACTCTGCAAACTTTTCATCGAATAGATTTTTCTCATCGAAAATATGAGAATATCTTAAATCATTAAGAGCTGTAACCAGCTTTTTGTTCTTCATACGGGTAAGGTATGTTTTTCTCTCCTTTGCGTTCATATTGTAAAACTCAAAGATTATATAATCGTTATAGCCTGCACCATATTTGATAGTACAGCCTATCATATCAAAAAACAAGCCTACCTTGCTTTTACCTGTTTTTTCGTGAATAATGTCGATTTTCTCAAACATCTTCTTAAATTTTGCTCCACTTAAAACTCGTGCTACATATTTTATATTCATTGTACTCTCCTAACTCCTTTACCAAAAAACAAGGCAGAGGGTTGCCTCTGCCTTTATAGCATTAATGTATTGCAGTTAAAATCATTTAAGCTCAGCTAAGCAATCCTCAACTGCACCCTTTAGTCTTGCAAGACCTTCCATCAATACTTCATTCTCTATTACAAGAGGTGGCATTATTTTAACTACTGAATTTTTTCTTCCTGCACACTCAACAATAAGACCTCTGTCAAAAGCCTTTTCTGTTACTCTTTCGCTCAAGCCGTCAGCTGGAATATTTTCAAACTCAATACCCCATATCATACCGATACCACGCATCTGTAAACGGCTATCCAGTGGAAGAATTTCATTCTGTATAAACTCCTCAATAATTTTACCACTGCTTTGTGCCTTTTCTTCTATCTTCTCGTTAAGCATAAATTCAAGACCAGCCTTAGCAGCTACAAAAGCAAGCTGGTTACCTCTGAATGTACCGTTATGCTCGCCTGGTGTCCACTTATCAAGCTCTGGCTTAAATAGTGTTAGTGCAAATGGCAAGCCATAGCCACCAATAGACTTTGACAAAACAAGAATATCAGGCTTAATGCCAGCTCTCTCGAATGAGAAATATGTTCCTGTTCTTGCACAGCCTACCTGTATATCGTCAATCATAAGCAGAATGTCGTTATCATCACAGAATTTACGCAAACGCTGTAGATATTCAACCTCAAATACCTGAATACCACCCTCAGCCTGCACTGTTTCGATTACAACAGCAGCTGGCTTTTCGATAGCTGAATGGTCGTCATCAAGCAGATTCTGCATATATGCAATTGTATCAAAATCAGGATACATATAAGGAGCAGGAATATGAGTAACATCGCCTAGCTTAACGCCAGCACCCTTTCTTGCACCCTGATCAGTTGTAAGTGCTAAAGCACCTAATGTCATACCGTGGAAGCAACCCATAAGTGCAAAAACGTTGCTTCTGCCCTTTACCTTTCGTGCAAGCTTTAAAGCAGCCTCAACTGCATTTGTACCAGTAGGACCTGGGAACATAATCTTATACTCAAGACCTCTTGGCTTTAGAATATTTTCCTGCATATAATTAATAAACTCACGCTTAGGTGTTGTATACATATCAAGTGCGTGCATAATGCCGTCACCCTCAAGGTACTCAATTAGCTTTGGCTTTATATAATTATTATTATGTCCGTAGTTTACAGCACCTGCACCACAAAAGAAATCAATATATTCATTTCCTAGCTCATCAAAAAGCTTAGAACCCTTAGCCTTTGAAAAAACTGTTGGGAAGTGTCTGCAATATGAGCGAACCTCTGATTCGTGCTGTTCAAAAATTTGAGTATTCAAGACTTACATCCTCTTTCTATTCATCAAATTATTTATACTTATCATCATAAATCAAAATAGATTTTACCCCGATTAATGTGGTTTGTCAAGCAGTTAAAATTAATATCACATTTAGTACAAAAATAGAAAAAAACAGCCTTTATTTCACTGCAATTTGTCTTGTAAAAAAAGAAAGCTGTAAGGCATAAATCTTTACTTCCTTACAGCTTTTTATAAATCTAAATCAGGTGATTATATTATCTGAGTAGCTTTCTTACAACAGCCTCTTCACCCATTATCATTATATTTTCATTTCTGTTAAAAATATAATCTGGATTAGTTACAGGCACTATTTTTTCACCACTTTTTATAGCAACAATATTTATATTATATTTAGAACGAACATTAACCTGTGCAATGGTTTTGCCTATCCAGGAATCAAGCACTGAAATTTCATACAAGCCAAAATCGTCAGCAAGCTCAATATAGTCAAACACATGCTTTGTACCATATTTTACAGCTAATCTTTCAGCGGCCTCTCTGTCGGCACACACAACATCATCTGCACCATTTCTTAAAAGAAGCTTTTCGTGCACATCTCTGTTTGCTCTTGCTACGATAAATTTTGCTCCATAATCCTTTAACAGCACTGTAATTTCAAGTGCTGTCTGAAACTTCTCTCCACCTATGGCAACAACACAAACATCAAAATTTGCTACTCCTAATGACGCTATAAAATTCTCGTCAGTTGCGTCGCCTATTTGTATATTTCTAAGTCTTGCAGTAGCATCATCAGCTCTTCTTTCACTGATGTCTATACCCATAACCTCGTTGCCCTCATTTTCTAGCTTATCAGCCATAATCAAACCAAATCTGCCTAAGCCTATTACTAATATTGATTTCATATTTTATTAACTCCTTATCCAATCTGAATTTTTTCCTGTGCAAATTTAGAAACAGCTTTACTCTTATCTGAAAATAATGCAAGCAATACTGTTACAGAACCAATTCTACCTAGCATCATCAAAACTATCAATATAATTTCAGATACTACACCCACATTGGTTGTAACCCCTAATGTACAGCCTACTGTTGCTATTGCAGAAACCGTTTCAAACATAGCCTCAAGCATTGTAATACCCTCTATGCTTGAAATTATCATTGCAGTGCTGACAGCAACGGTTATATATATAGTAAACAAGCAGGCTGCTGTTCTGCCCAAGCCGTCCTCCAGTCTTCTGCCAAATGCCTCCATATCTTTTCTTCCACGCACTACCGAAATAACGCTTAGCACAAGCACTGCAAAGGTAGTTGTTTTTAAGCCACCTGCTGTGGAGCCTGTTGAGCCACCTATAAGCATAAGGCATATCATCATAGTTATGCTTGACGGAGTTAGCATTGCAAGATCAACACTGTTAAAGCCAGCTGTTCTGGCTGTAACTGACTGGAACAGAGAAGCTAGTATTTTTTTATTCAGTGGCATATTCTCAAACAACGTTCCGTTAAGCTCAAACAAAAATATAGCGATTGCACCAATAGCTACAAGAGCTGTACTTGCAGTAAGCACCAGCTTACTTTGCAAATGTAGCTCTTTAAACCTGAATTTTGTATCAATAAGGTCAAACCACACTATAAAGCCTAAGCCACCTACAATAATAAGTGCCATTATAACAATATTAAAATACCAATCTCCTGTTTGGTAGGTAAGTGAACAAAACTGACTTTTATATCCCATTAAATCAAAGCCAGCATTACAAAAGGCTGAAACAGAATGGAACACCGAATAAACTATACCCTTTGCAACCCCAAGCTTAGGTATAAAATAAGGCAACAGCAACACAGCACCACTACCCTCTACAATTGCTGTACCCAAAAATATCTTCTTAGTCAGCCTTACTATACCACCAACCTGTGGTGCAGAAATAGAGCTTTGCATTACTATTCTTGTTGAAATTCCTATTCTTGCCTTTGTAAGAGCAACAATAGACACAGCCATTGTCATAAAGCCAAGACCACCTATTTGTATAAGCACAAGTATAACAGCCTTGCCAAACCACGACCAATGAGTATATGTATCAAACCTTATAAGACCTGTTACACAGGTTGCTGAGGTTGATGTAAAAAGTGAATCTAAAAAGCCAGTAAATTCTCCACTGCTTGATGAAATCGGCAGAGAGAGAAGAACTGCACCTATAAAAATTATAAAGAGAAAGCCTAGCAGAATAACCCTCATAGGTGGCATTTGAAGCAATGCTTTTTTTATTTTATCTGAAACACTGTATATCGTTTTAATCACCTTTTTCTATATTTTTTATCACTGTGCAAACTGTGAATTATACAGCTTAGTGTAAAATCCACCCTTTGCTAAAAGCTCTTTGTGTGTGCCCTGCTCTATAATATTTCCGTCCTTCATTACTAACAGCACATCTGCATTGCGTACAGTTGAAAGCCTGTGAGCAACTATAAAGCTTGTTCTTCCCTGCATAAGCTGGTTGAATGCCTCTTGTATTTTAAGCTCTGTACGTGTATCTATTGACGAGGTTGCTTCATCAAGTATAAGCATAGGTGGCTGAGTAAGCATAATTCTTGTTATACATAACAGCTGTTTCTGCCCCTGCGAAAGCTCTCCTCCGTCCTCACCTATTACAGTATTATAGCCCTGTGGCAATCTTTTTATAAAGCTATGTGCATTAGATTTTTTACTAGCCTCTATTATTTCTTCATCGGTAGCGTCAGGCTTGCCCATAGTGATATTCTCTTTTATAGTACCTGCCTTCACCCATGTATCCTGTAGTACCATACCATAGCTTTCTCTCAGGCTTTTGCGTGTAACTGATTTTATTTCATTCGAGTCAACTGTAATTTCACCACCTACAGTATCATAAAAACGCATAAGAAGATTAATAAGGGTTGTTTTGCCACAGCCTGTTGGACCTACTATAGCTACACGCTCGCCCTGCTTAACCGAAAGATTAAAATTCTCTATCAGCCTTTTATCAGCTGTATATGAAAAATATACATTTTTAAGCTGTACATTGCCCTGTGTATTCTTTAATATAATTGCATTTTCTGGCTGTGGTGGAATTTCCTTTTCGTCCATAAGCTCAAAAACTCTGCCTGCACAGGCTATTGCATTTTGTAGCTCAGTAACAACTCCTGATATTTCGTTAAACGGCTTTGTGTACTGATTCGCATAGCTTAAAAAGCAGGTAAGACTACCCACTGTAAGAGAATTTGTTATAACCATTAATGCACCTGTAAGTGCAACCCCTGCATATACAATATTATTTACAAAGCGTGTACCAGGATTGGTAATAGATGAAAAGAAAATAGCCTTTAATGAGCTTTCAGAAAGCCTTTGATTAATCTCATCGAATTTTTCCTGATTTTCGTCCTCGTGAGTATACGCCTGTACAACCTTCTGATTTTCAATCATTTCTTCGATAAAGGCAGTTTGCTCACCACGAATTTCTGATTGCTCCTTAAACATATTATAGGTTTTAGATGCTATAAACCTAGCAACAAAAAGTGAAAGTGGCGTTACAAGCACAACCACAAGTGTAATTTTAAAATTAACCAACAGCATAAAGCCCAGTGTGCCTATTATAGTAATTACACCTGTAAAAAGCTGTGTAAAGCCCATAAGCAAGCCATCTGAAAGCTGGTCTACATCTGCTATAACCCTGCTGACTGTGTCACCACTTGGGTGAGTGTCGATATAATTAAGTGGAAGTCGCTCCAGCTTTTCTATTGCTTCATTTCGTATATCTCTTGATACATAATAGGTGATTTTATTATTGCACATATTCATCAACCACTGTGCAACAGCTGTAATAATTGCCGAAATAGCTATTTTAAAAAGAATATGACTTATAGCATTAAAATCCACCTTACCTATGTCTATAATACAATCTATTGCATTACCTACAAGCACAGGTATATATAAAGTAAGTGATACTGTAGCTACTGCCAGCAAAACAGAAAACACAAGATACATTCTATAATCCTTTATATATTCAAGCACTCTTTTTATAGTCTGCTTTTGTGTCAAAGTGTATCACCTACCCTTTCTGTGAATAATAAATCTCACTGTAAACCTCACAGCTATCCAAAAGCTGTTGGTGTGTACCTATGCCGGCTATCTCTCCATCATCTAAAACTATAATTTTATCAGCCGACATTATAGACGAGGTACGCTGTGACACTATAAAGGTTGTTGTGTTTTTCAAGCCCTTCAGAGCCTGCCTTAGCTTTGCGTCTGTTGCGTAATCTAAGGCTGAGGCACTGTCATCAAGTATTAAAATCTCTGGCTTTTTTACCAGTGCTCTTGCTATTGTAAGCCTTTGTCTTTGTCCACCCGAAAGGTTTTTACCACCCTGCTCCAGCATTTCGTTTATACCATTGCCTTTGCTTGCTATAACATCCTTAGCCTGTGCAATAGCTAAAGCATTTTCTATATCCTCATCGGTAGCGTTGCTGTTACCCCACAGCATATTTTCCTTTATAGTACCCTTAAAAAGCACTGCCTTTTGCAAAACTATACCAATCTTTTCTCTTAGCTGTGTAGCTGAATACGACTTTACATTAACACCATTTACATAAACTGCACCACTTGTACAGTCGTAAAAATGAGGAATAAGCCCTACAAGCGATGTTTTACCTGAGCCTGTACCACCTATAACACCAATGGTTTCTCCCTTTTTTACACTAAAGGATATATTGCTAAGGCTTTCTTCACTTGCGTCTTTGTATTTTAAGCCTACATTTATAAAGTCTATGTGATTATCTGTTTTTATTCTATCAGCTTCTATACTTTGCAGACTTGAGTCTGTTTCAAGCACAGCCTCTACACGATTTGCACAGGCAACAGCCTTTGTAAGCGTAATAATCAGATTTGCCAGCTTTATAAGCTCAACAAGAATTTGCGACATATAATTATAAAGTGCAACCACTGCACCCTGTGTTATTATGCCCTGCTCTACTCTTATAGCACCAACCCATATAAGCACAATAATTGCTACATTCATAATAACATATGTCATCGGATTCATAAGTGCAGAGATTTTTCCTACTCGCTTTTGATTTGAGGTAAGCTCTGCGTTAAGCTGTTTAAACTCTTCAATTTCCTTATCCTCACGACAAAAAGCTCTTATTACTCTTGCACCTGTAATATTTTCTCTTGTTTTTGCTGTTACAGCGTCAAGCCTATTCTGTGTAAGCCTGTATAATGGTATGCTTATAAGCATTATTGCAAAAACAACTATCATAAGTACAGGTATAGCACCCACAAAAACCATAGCACTGTTTACATCTATTGTAAATGCCATTATCATTGCACCAAATACAATAAACGGTGAACGCAAAACAAGCCTTAACAGCATATTTACGCCATTTTGCACCTGATTTACATCGCTTGTCATACGGGTAATCATTGTAGAGGTGCCTAGCTTATCAAGCTCTGTAAAGGAGAGGCTTTGTATATGCTTGAATAGCTTTGACCTTAGCCTTGTGCCAACTCCAACAGCTGCCTTTGCAGCAAAGTACTGTGCTGTAATCGAGCATACAAGACCCACCACTGCAAGCAACACCATCAAAAGGAACATTTTAACTACATAGGGCTTATCATTCTGAGCTATACCGTAGTCTATCAGCCTAGCTACTACCAACGGTACAAACAGCTCAAACAGTGCCTCTAACAGCTTAAACAGTGGTGCAAGCACTGCCTCTTTTTTATATTTACCTAATAATTTATAAACCGATTTCATTTTATCTACTCTCTTTATGGATTACAGGTTTTACAAGGCGAATAATTCTCGCCCTCTGCCTCTTGTGCAGAATTAAAAACTACCTTGTTTTTTTCAGACATTTTCTTCACCGATTTGCAATCACTACTATGATATACCTTTGAATTTTTATTGCCTATATACTGGCTATCTGTATTTATTGTATTGTCGCTGTTGTTGATATTAATGCTCTCTGAATAACCCTTTGAGGTAGCTACATTTAAGGTATTGTTACTCATATTTACAACAATACTTCCCTGCTCATCTGTACGCAAAGCCTTTACATTTTGCTTTTTCAGCAATGCAGTTGTTTCCTTGTGTGGGTGTCCGTAGTCGTTATTTTTACCACAGCTTATTAATGCAAGGCTTGGATTTACAGCTGTCAAAAAGTCCTTTCCTGTGCTTGTACTGCTACCATGGTGACCAACGCTTAAAACATCAGCTGTAACATCAAAGCCACCTTCAAGCATAGCTTTCTCCTCTGATTTTTCTGCATCACCTGTAAAAATTGCAGACATTCCGTCGTATTCTGCCTTTAGCACAACAGAGCAATTATTAAGATTATCGTCATCAAGCTCGGGTACATACGTGGTAATGCTACATTCTCCTAGCCTGAATACCTGATTACTCTTTGGCATTATAACATTGTAGCTGTTGTCATCTATATAATCCACAAGAGCCTCCCAAGAGCGAGTATTACTATATGCCTCTGTCATAACTATATTTTCTGTTTTTATGCTTTCAAGCACTGCTTCTGCTCCACCATAATGGTCTGAATGTGGGTGTGTTATAACCATATAGCTAAGCTTATCCACATTATTTTGCTTTAAGTAATCAACCACTGCTTTGCCATAGTCAGTTTCACCTGAATCTATAAGCATATAATTACCGTTACACTCAAGCAGAGTACTTTCACCCTGTCCTACATCAATAGCGTGAATATTAAGCCCCTCTTTTTCTGTATTTGTAGCAGGGCTTATTTGTTCACAGCCTGTTATATTTAATAATGCAATTGATAATAAAAATGCAATTACTGATTTTTTTCTTAAATTCATAGTCTTATCCCCTTTCGCTATTGATTTTAACATTTATTATTTCTGTTATCAAGGATATTTATTATAGTAGTCTTTCCATTCAGCTTTTATTTCTGATAAATATTATACACAAAAACAGAAAGCCCGAAATCCTGTTATCCAGAATTTCGGGCTTTCTACAAGGTGTCTTTTTAAGCTTATAGGGCTATTATTGCCTCACCAATTTGAATTTCCTTTATGTTGTCCATATCTACTGCTACCATTTTATCTTCATCTTTTGTAAGAGAAATTTTAAAGCTTCCAATAATTTCTGACTCTCCAGTTTTCTCATCTGCAGATATAGTTTCTCCACCCCACAGCAGGTAATATTCTGTGCCGTCCTTCATTCTCAATACCATTACACGATCGTCATATTCGCACTCCTCAGAAATAGTAGAAATATAATAGGACATATCCTTAAAGCTACATTGAAATTGCAGACTAAATGGAGATACAATTATCTTTGAGCTTCTGATTTCTGCACGCTCTCTTTGAATTATATCCTTTGCTATTTTACTGTCAACTGTATATTCCTTTGAGTTTTCTCTATAATTAAGATCTAAAGATGAGTTTATAGTAAAATCCATTTCGTTATAGGTAATAATGCAAAATTCTTCCATTCCTAGCTCGTCATTAAATATTACATCCAGCTTTTGATTTTCTTTCAGATTATATTTCTTTTCAAGCTGTTGTTTTTTTCTGTCATAGATTTCCTGATATTTATCATCATTATAATCACTGGTTACTAAGCAAATATAATCCTTGCCATTTTGCTTTTTGATACTAAGATTTTGCCATGTGTTATTCTCGCTTATAAATTCATATTCCTCGCTAAGCTCATTATAACGCTCTATAATTGCAGTATAATATTCGTCACTGCTTGTACTGCCATTTACTGGCTTACATTCCTCTATTATTTCAAGTTCTTCCTTTGACACATCTTCTATATATTCGCCCGTGTGCTCATCTATCTTGCTAAAGCAGAGCTTGTCTAGCTCAACTGTCATCTCTTTACCTCTTATGTTTGTATCTGAGTTAAAGCAGGTGTAAACCAATATTGTTTTTTCATCTATAAGATTGCAGTTTGTATACCAGATTGCTCCATATCCACCTTGCAAAAAGCTGAAAAACGGCTCCTTTACATTAATTTGTGTATATTCAAAATCAACACTTATATTATTTATATCATCAACAGGAATATCAAAGGCTGTATTATCCTTTTTAGTAAGCCTATAAGCAATATAAACCTCGCTTTGGTTACCTGCTGATATTCCAAGCACCTCTGCATTAATATTGTCATCGGTACATTCTATTTTTACATTTCCACCACTATATAAACCGTTTTCACATTCACCACTGAATAAATAGCCAAAAACATCGCTGAATTTACCTGTGGCATATGCAGTAGTTGAAAGCGACACAAGTATTGCTATAATTGCAACCAAGGCTATCAATGGTGCTTTTTTGCGTCTTCTACGCTTTGATTTATTAATGCTATCAAATACTTTATTCCTTACATTTTCATAGCTTACGCCTGTTTCTTCAAAAACTGTATTTTCATCAATTGTATCTTCGTTATTCTCATAAAAATCAAATGGATTGTAATGCTTCATTACTAACTCCCCTTTCTTCCAATAGCTTTTTTAGCTTAGCCTTTGCTCTGCGTATTTTTGTTTTTACTGTTTCTGCGTTTATCCCCATAACCTCAGAAATTTTTGATGATGACTGATAATAATAGTAATGCCTTAAAACTATTTCACTATCTGGCTCACCCATAGAATTTACAGCATTATATAGAATACCACCTAATTCCTTATCCTCTGTGTGCTTACTAAGAGTAAATTCGTCCTCTACAACAACATCATCAAGATGTAAAACGTCAGGTTGCTTTAAATCTCTGATTTTATTTTTTGCCCTGCTTTTTACTATACTACACAAATACCCTTTTAAAGCTTCCTTTTGCACCTTATCAGCGTTATTCCACAGCACCAGAAAGCTATCCGACACAACCTCCTCAATATCCGAAGCAGACAGTGTACCTTTTGAAATATTATAAACTATAGCCGACATAAGTGCAGTGTATTTCTGCATAATCCTTTCAAGTGCTCTTTCATCGCCCTTTTTTAGCCTTTTAACCAACTGCTCATCATTCATTTTTATCATCTCCCCTGTAAAAATTATCCTGACATATATAATAACACCATTTTTCATTTAAAGGGTTCACTTTTTTGAAAATTTATCCACCTAAAACAAAAACAGACAACAGCTTACTTGCCATTGTCTGCTTTATAATTTACGTATTTCAAATTGACATTACTACAAGCACATTTACTCTATAGTAGCTTTACACTGTAGTTTCTGTTTTTTCTGTTGCTTCTGTTGCTTCTGTTGTTACTTCATCAGGTGTTTTCACCACGGTTGCACCTACATTTTCATTTTGATCATCCTTAAACAGCTTTAGTACTGTTGTGAATAAAATTCTAAGATCAAGCAGAAATGATAGATTTTCTACATACCATACATTAAGCTCAATTCGTTTATTCCATTCAACCTGCTTTCTACCATGCACCTGTGCCCAGCCTGTAAGACCTGGACGAACATTAAACATTTTTTTCTGGTGCTCGGTGTATTTATCAAAGGTCCAAGGATGATATGTAAGAGGTGGTCTTGGCCCTATAAAAGCCATATCTCCCTTTAGTACATTTACAAACTGAGGAATTTCGTCTAAGCTGGTAGCACGTATAAACTTACCTACCTTTGTTACTCTGCTGTCATTTTTATCTGAATAAACACCCGAACCTGTTTTTTCGGCATTGTTGCACATAGAACGGAATTTATAAAACTCAAATACTTTTCCGTCCTTGCCTATTCGTGGCTGTTTAAAGATAACAGGACCCGGACTTTCAAGCTTGATTAAAATAGCGATAATCAGCATAATTGGTGAAGTAACTATAAGCCCTAGTAATGCAAAGAAAATTCCAAAGGCTCTCTTAAAAAAACGCTTATACATAATATCCCTCACTTTTAATGTTAGGCTTACGACAAAATATGAGTCGATACCAAAAATATCTTCTAATATTTTAACTTTTTATTAACAAATTGTCAATAAATCTACAGGGAATTATAAACAAAAAACAAAATCGCTATGGGCACTTTGGTTTTATTCTGTTGACACAATTCGTCAGTTTTTGTATAATTGTAAGTAATACTTATTTACCTTATTATAGGGAAATTCATATTTTGAATTAGCAATCAACACTTAGTAGTTAATGTAGATTTGATTGTTTTAATTCACAGGAGGGTATAATACAATGAATCCTATAAAATCATTAATTGCAAGAAGACAGATTCATATATCTAATAATTTTGATACAAGTAAATATGGTAAAAAGCTTAAAGCCTTAAAGAATACACAAGATGGTAAAAAGTGCTTTGTTATAGGTAATGGTCCAAGCCTTAGAGCTGAGGATTTAACAGCACTGAAAGAAAATGGTATTGCTACCTTTGCTGCTAACAGAATTTATAATATTTTCGAAAAAACAGATTGGCGTCCTTCATACTATGTTTGTGAAGATGAGTTTATCCTGGAGGATATACAGGGCAAGATTAATGAGCTTGATTTTGAATATAAGTTTATACCTATTAATTTTCATTGGTATAAAAATATTAATATTGATAATGCATATTATTTTTATCAGAATTTCGGTGTAAATTTACATAATGAAGGCAGTAGACCAGACTTTTTCTCAACTGATATAGCTAAATGTATTCCTGGTAGAGGCAGTGTAATAACTACCTGTGTACAGCTTGCTGTTTATATGGGCTTCAGTGAAATTTATCTTATTGGTGTAGATCATAGCTTTAGCCGTATGACAGATAAAGACGGTAACCTTATTGTTGATGAAAAAATCAAGGATCACTTTGGAAATCAGAAAAACGCTGATGAAAACACCAAGGGTCTTTTCAACGTGGATATAGTTACACAATCCTTTATGGATATGAAGGAATTTTGCGACAAGCAAAATGTTAAGGTTTATAATGCTACTCGTGGTGGAAAGCTTGAGGTTTTCCCTCGTGTAGATTTTGATAATTTATTTTAATATGGAGTGAATATATATGAAGAAGCTTAATGTAGTTGGAGTAATTCCATCAAGATATGGTTCAACAAGATTTCCTGCAAAGCCACTTTCTGATATTTGTGGTAAACCAATGGTTTGGTATGTTTATCAGCAGGCTTTAAAGGCTAAGGGATTATCAGCAGTTTACGTTGCTACTGATGACCAGAGAATAGTTGATGTATGTAATCAATATGGTATGAATGTAATTATGACATCAGATCAGCATAAAACTCCTAATGACAGAGTTCACGAGGTTTCTACTAAAATTGATGCTGATATATATGTTTGTATTAACGGTGACGAGCCACTAATCGAGCCTGAGGTAATAGAAAGAGCTATTCCTGAGGAAAGCGATGAGCAGGATTTGGAATATTTCTATTCTAATGTAATTACAACTATCGACAACCCTGTTGAGGTTGTTGACCCAACTAATATAAAGGCTGTTGTAAATGCTCAGGGAGATGCTATGTGGGCTTCTAGAAGTCCTATTCCTTATCCAAAGGGAAATATGCAGTTCCAGTACAAGAAAATTGTAGGTATTGCAGCATTCTCTAAAAAGGCTCTTCAATTCTATGTAGACACACCAAGAAGTGTGGTTGAGTGTACAGAGGAATTGGATCTATACCGTTTCTTAGAAAATGGTAAAAAGGTTAAACTAAAGGAAATTGAATGCCACACACTTTCAGTTGATACTCCTAAGGATTTAGAGAAGGTAAGAGAGGTAATGGCTGAAAAGCTTAAGACAGATAATTAATTTTTATTACGAGGTATATTATGAATCACGCTATGCTACTTGATTGCACATTAAGAGATGGTGCATATTTAATCGACAAAAAATTTGGCGATACAACAATACACGGTATTATAAACGGCTTACAGAAAACAGGTATTGATATTATTGAAATCGGATTTTTACAGGACGACGGATTTGGTGAGGGTAAAACTGTATTCAAAAACAGCTTAGATGCAGAAAAGTTTGTTCCAGCAGATAAGGGTGATACTCTGTATGCTGTGCTTGCAGACTTTTGCAGATATTCTATTGATAATTTAGACAATTATACTGGTAAATCCTTTGACGCTGTAAGAGCCTGCTTCTTCAAAAAGGAAAGATACGAGGTACTTGAATTTTGTAAGCAGGTTAAGGCAAAGGGCTATAAGCTTTTTGTTCAGCCAGTTGATATTTTAGGCTATACAGATACAGAGATTATAGAGTTTGTAAATCTTGTTAACGCAATCGAGCCTTATTGCTTCTCTATTGTTGATACCTTCGGTTCGATGTATGTTGATGATTTGCAGAGAGTTTACAGCCTTATCGACCATAATCTGGTTTCTACAAGCAAAATCGGCTTCCATTCTCATAACAATATGCAAATGTCCAGTGCGTTGTCACAGGAGTTTCTAAAAATGACCTTTGGTAAGCGAGAGGTTGTTGTTGATACTACATTGTCTGGTATGGGACGAGGTGCAGGTAATACACCAACAGAATTAGTTGCACAGTATATGGTTTCTAAGCTGGGCTATAGCTATGATATAGACGCTATGCTTGATATTATTGATGAGTATATGGATAATATCCGTTCAAGATGTAGCTGGGGATATGATACTCACTACTTTATTGCCGGTGCGTATAGTGCTCACGTAAATAATATTGCATATCTGAAAAAGAAAAACAGTATCAGATATAAGGATATAAGATATATTCTTAATAAAATCGGTGCTGTTCCAAGAAAGCGTTATGATTACGACCTTCTTGATAATACATATATAGATTATCTGAATTCAGATATTGATGATTCAAAGGCTATTGCTGAATTAAAGGCTACTCTAGGCAATAAAAATATCGTTTTAATTGCACCAGGAGCTACAGCTAAAACCTGTGCAGATAAAATTAATCAATATGTAAAAGATAATAACGCAGTGGTAATTACTGTAAACTTTATGTATGATGATGTTAAGTCTGATTATATGTATTTTAGCAACGTAAGAAGATATGAATATTGGAAAAATGACGAGAAATTCTCTGATGTTGCTAAGATTGTAACCTCAAATGTTACAACTGCCCCACAAAACGACGAAACTGTTGTTTCGTTTACAAATCTTGTTAAGTGTGGCTGGGAGCATATGGATAATTCAGCTATTTTATCACTAAGACTTCTTGACACACTTGGTGTTAAATCTATTGCTATTGCAGGCTTAGATGGCTATGATTATAAAACAAGCGATACAAACTACGTAAGTCAGGAAATGGAGCTTTCTAATGTTTCTATTGAGTCATTACTACTTAACGAAGAGATTAAGGAAATGCTAAAGGATTTCATTGATACAAAAACAGGCAAAGAGGATATTCTGTTTATTACACCATCAAGATTCGAAAGCGTTATAGGTGGCAAATAATGATTATCAATGCAGAAAAATTTGAGGCTTTAAGAAAAGACATAAAATTTGTTATATTCGATGTTGATGGAACATTAACAGATGGTAAAATTTATATGGGTAAAGACGGTGAGCTGTTTAAGGCCTTTGATATAAAGGACGGCTGTGCAATTCACGATATTATGCCAAAAAATAACATTGTACCGATTATTATGACTGCAAGAAGCTCTCAGATTGTAATTAACAGATGTAAGGAGCTTGGTATTACCGAGTATTATCAGGGTGTACGAAACAAGCTTGAAAAGCTAAAGGAAATTGCCAATGCCAATGGAATTTCTGATAATAACGGTATTTACAATCAAATTGCTTATGTTGGCGATGACATAATAGATATAGAATGTATGAAGCACTGTGGTATTGTTGCCTGCCCTGCTGACGCTGTGGCACAGGTAAAGGAAATCAGTGATTTTATATCAGATCGCAATGGTGGCAATGGTGCTGTCAGAGAATTTATAGAGGCATTAGTCAGATAATGCTTCTTTTCAACCAACTGGTTTTTAATCAGTTGGTTGTTTTTCCGTTTTATTGTTTATATAGATATATTAAAATTTAAGAGGTGCAAGAATGGCTAAATCTCAATTAAAAATCGGTGCTGTACTTACATATGTAAATATGGCAATAGGTGCATTAATACCTATGTTATATACACCGATAATGCTTGATATGCTTGGACAAAGCGACTATGGTCTTTATAAGCTTGCAAGCACAGTAACTTCATATTTATCGTTGCTTTCATTTGGTATAGGCTCTGCTGTTGTAAGATATTTAATTATGCACAGAGAAAAGGATGGCACTGATGGAGAAGCAAAAATGCTTGGCTTGTTCAATGTTATTTTTGGTGTAATTTCTGCAGTTGTTCTTATTGTTGGAATAATATTGACCCTTAATGTTACTAAATTTTACGACAGTGCATTAACTCAAACAGAATTGGGTCAGCTTAAATTAATGGTTATGCTATTAACTATTAATACTGCTATCAGCATTTCATCTACGGTTTATACCTCCTGTGTAATCAGTCACGAAAAGTTTTTATTTCTTCAGGTAATTAACATTTTAACTACTATTGTTACCCCAATAGCTAATCTAATAGCTCTGTTTATGGGCTTTAAGTCTATGGGACTTATTATATCAAGCTTAATATTAACCATAGTAATCAGAATTGTTTATACCGTTTATGTAAGACGTACTATAAAAATCAAACCTAAATATAAGGGAATGCCTACTCATCTTATAAAGGAGCTTATAGTTTTCTCATTTTGGGTGTTTTTAGGCAATATTGTAAATCAGCTTTATTCAGCAACCGATACCATGATAATTGGTGCTATACCTGCTTTAGCAACAGTTGGTGTTGCTATTTATAATGTTGGTGCTACATTTAATGGTATGATGATGAATTTTTCTATTGGTATATCAAGTGTAATTACCCCAAGAATAAATACTATGGTATTTTCGGGTAGCGACACAAAGGAGCTTACTGCTCTATTAATTAAAGTAGGAAGATTACAGGCATATATCGTTACTATTGTATGCACTGGCTTTATTGTATTCGGTAAACAATTTATCACTCTGTGGGCTGGAGAGGGCTATGAGCAAGCGTATATTGTTGCACTGTTTACAATGATTCCTTCCTGTGTTCCATTAATGCAGTCAGTTGCACTTAATATTGTTGTTGCTCAAAATAAGCATAAATTCAGATCTATTGTGTACCTGTTTATTGCTATTGTTAATGTAATTGGTACTATTCTGGTAGTTAATAATTATGGTATTGTTGGTGCAGCAGTTGTTTCAGGCATTGCGTATGTAATAGGTCAGGGCTTTATAATGAACTGGTACTATTGGAAGAAAATCAAGCTTAACATACCAAAATTCTGGTTTAGCACCCTAAGAATTATTTTAATAGGTGCTGTTTTATGTGTTGTTTCATTATTTATAACCAGATTTGTTGCTTTGAATAATTGGATTATAATGTTTGCTGGTATAATTGCATATACACTTATTTTCTGTGCGTTAGAGTGGTTTATTGCTATGAACAGCTATGAAAAGGGTGTATTCATAACACCATTAAAGAATATACTTAATAAATTAAAAAAGACAGCTTAATATTTTAAACAAGCTCCTGATGTAAACCTTGATTATTCAAGCTTACATCAGGAGCTTTATTATTGAATCTATTTTTACTATTAATCAGAAAAAGCTGTTATCGGCTATATTTTGTACAATGCGTTGAATTTCTGATTTTGAAGTGGCTTGCATAGCCTGTTCCTTTATTGCTAGCTTTTGCTGTGGTGACATACCTGCAAAATTAAGCAAAGCAGTTTCGTTTTGGGCTAGCTGTCTTGAAAGACCTAGTGGTAGCTCGTAATTTTTATTTCTCATAACAAATATCTCCTATATTTAATACTAATACCTGTTTAAACGCCAGAATAGATTGTCAATCAGAATTTGCTCAGAATTAAAACAACAACAAAGGCACAAGCTTACGCTTGTCAAAAAAGAACGAAGTGCTGGGTAAATTTTGGCGAAAAAATGTATGGTGTTTAAAAAAATATCAGTATAAGATTTATTTAAAAATAAACACTTCATCTAACCTCAAACAGTCTGTAATCTATTTATATTATTTGTCAAAAAAACAGCTTTATTACAAGCTTAGTTTATTGTATAAATTTGTAAAAAATTGTAAATTTATGGTTGATTTTAGCTTTATTTTTGTGTATGATAAGTGTATTGATGTTTTATTGTATATGTAAAAAAGAGGGTATGTTATGAAAGAAAAATCACTTGTAAAAAGATTATGGAAAAGAAAAAAAGTAGCACTTACATCATTGATAGCAGGCTTAATATGTATAGGTATTGCTTTTATTTTACCAGCTATAGTGTATAAAACACCACTTTCTACCTTTGTTGAGGGTTCACATTCTATAATTTCTGTATATTATATGGACATAATACTACATAGAATGAAGATTCTGCTTATAATGTTTGGTGTGTTAATTACAGCCAGTGCTCTGTTTTGTATAATATTCCGAGATTTTGTACATAAGCATTGCACACATAGAACAAGTGGTCTTTGTTTGTTGTTGTCTATGATAATTGCTTTAGGCTTGTACTGTGCTTTAATTGCAATTTCTTGCATTGTTTTTGGAGAAATAGCAGTTAAATCAATATCGTTTATATCAAGCCTGATTTTTGGTATAGCAAGCGTAGTGGCTTTCTTCTTTTTGTTTCGTAAATATGTAAGAATGCGTGAAACAAAAAATTCTTCACTAAAGGGAATAACAATAGATTTTATTTTTGCTATTATATATGTTATCCCATTCTTTACCATATACGATTCACTACACGCTTTCTTAGGCAGAATAATTTAATACAAATAAAAATAACAAGCAAGGCTTACAGCTGATTAATTTCAACTGTAAGCCTTGCTTTTTTATGCTAATGCAAAGGTTTTTATTCCTGCGTAAATAAGTACTACTGCACCAAGTACAATTCTGTACCAGCCAAAAACCTTGAAGTCGTTCTTTTTGATATATTTAAGTAAAAATTTAATTACTACAATAGAAACCACAAATGCTACTACAAAGCCGATTAACAGCACAGCTAGTTCAATAGCTGTAAAGCTTAGGCCAAATTTTAAAAGCTTTAGCAGGCTTGCACCAGCCATTACAGGAATGGCAAGGAAGAATGTAAACTCTGCTGCTGTTGTTCTTGATACACCTATAAGCAATGCACCAATTATTGTAGCACCTGAGCGTGATACTCCTGGGAATATAGCAGCTAAAAGCTGGAACATACCTATAATAATAACAAGCTTATATGTAAGATTGTTAAGAGAATCAACCTTTGGTGTTCTCTTTTTGTTCCAGTTTTCAACAACAATAAATGCTATACCGAATACAATAAGTGCTATTGCAACTACAATATAGTTATATAGATACACCTCAAGAATATCATCAAGCAATATACCTACAACTGCAGCAGGTATGCAGGCTACTAAAATTTTACCCCATAATGCCATTATATCCATATTTACAACAGACATAATTCCCTTTTTCTCAGGGTTTTTATTTTTAAAGGTAAAAGGCCATATCTGATTCCAGAAAATTATTACAACAGCCAGAATTGCACCTAGCTGTATAACAACCTCAAACATACTCCAGAAGCCCTCAGAAACCATTGTAAAAGGAACAAACTCCTCTAATAATATCATATGACCTGTACTACTTATAGGCAACCATTCTGTAATGCCCTCTACAACACCAAACAGTACAGCCTTTAAGCATTCTAATATTACATCAAAGCTAAACACACTACTTACCCCCTATCATTCAGCTATATGCCATTTAATACCCTGTGGAGTATCCTCCAGCACGATATTTCTAGCCTTTAGCTCATCTCTGATTGCGTCAGCAGTAGCCCAATCCTTGTTTTTTCTTGCCTCTGTACGCTTTGCAATTAAAGCCTCGATTTCTGCTGTGTCAACATCGTTTGTTGCAAACTCCTCTGTCTGCTGTGTAAGCAAGCCTATTGAAAGCACTCTGTCAAAGTCCTCAAGCAAATATCTCTTTGTAACATCGTTAATATCAGCCTTTAGTACATCATATACAGCTGTAATTGCAAGTGATGTGTTAAGGTCGTTATCCATAGCTGATTTAAAGCCATCTATATACTGCTGAGCCTTGTCAAGCTCTACATCTCCCTCTGTTGATAAAGCGTTTATTCTCTTAATCAGCTTTTCGTAAGCCTTTGCTGTGTTGTCAAGGCTCTCGTATGTGAAGGTTAGTGGCTTTCTGTAATGTGACTGCAAGCAGAACATACGATAAACAAGTGGGTTGTAGCCCTTTTCCTCAAGCAATGAAACTGTTAAGAAATCGCCCTTTGATTTACTCATCTTACCTCTTGCGTCGTTCAGATGTAGCACGTGGAACCAATAATTACACCATCTATGACCAACAAATGCCTCACTCTGTGCAATTTCGTTTGTATGGTGTGGGAATGCGTTATCTACACCACCACAGTGAATATCAAGATATTCTCCCAAATGCTTTACACTGATTGCAGAGCACTCAATATGCCAGCCAGGATAACCATTACCCCATGGGCTATCCCATTTTAGCTCCTGATCCTCAAACTTTGATTTTGTAAACCATAGAACAAAGTCTGATTTATTTCTTTTGTTTTCGTCCTCTTCAACGCTGTCACGCACGCCAACAGCAAGATCCTCTTCGTTCTGATTACCAAAAACATAGTAATTATCCAGCTTTGATGTATCAAAGTAAACATTACCACCAGCCTCATATGCGTAGCCCTTTTCGATAAGCACAGACACCATATTGATAAACTCATCAATACAGTTTGTAGCAGGCTCTACAACATCAGGTGTTTTAATATTAAGCTTTGCACAGTCTGCAAAGAAAGCGTCAGTATAGAACTTTGCAATTTCCATAACTGTCTTTTTCTCTCTTTTTGCACCAGCAAGCATTTTATCCTCGCCTGTATCAGCGTCACTTGAAAGATGACCTACATCTGTAATATTCATAACTCTTGTTACATCATAGCCAGCATATCTAAGGTATTTTTCAAGTACGTCCTCCATTATATAGGTACGTAGGTTACCTATATGTGCATAATGGTAAACTGTAGGGCCACAGGTGTACATACGCACCTTGTTTCCCTCGTGTGGAATAAATTCTTGCTTTTGCTGTCCTAGAGTATTATATAGCTCCATATTATTTCCTCCATTAATTAATTTTAATATATCAGGGTAAAGCATATAGCTACACTTTATTATATTTTCTATATCAAAATGGTATTCTTTAGAAAATAAAAAGAGCCTCTTCCCTGAATATAAGGGACGAGGCTTGTGTAATGCTCCGTGATTCCACCCAAATTCAGCTTTATAATAATTCTTATAAATCGTTATAAAACTGCACTTTACGTCGCATAACGGTGACTAACCGTACAGCCATTTCCTGCTGTATGCTAAAGAGTGCATTCGCAGGGCTTGAGGTATTAAACCGAATTTCAGCATACATCGGTTCTCTCTGTAATTTCGTTACCCTGTTACTTCTCTCTTATAATTGCATTTGAAATATTTGTTATTATTATATACCATAGCAGTATAAATTTAAAGTAAAATATTTTATTTTTTTATTTTGCGTTTTTGTATAAATCGGCATTATCCTTCAGATATACAACACCAGAAATTATTGTAAGTGCAACTGATACCCATACTACAACATCAGTAATGATACCAAAGATTGATGATAAATCGTTATTACCCATAAGCTGTAAAACAGCCTGTAGGAATATTGTAAGTATTATTGCTATCATCTGGCTAACTGTTTTTGCCTTGCCCCACATATTAGCAGCCACAACAGTACCCTTTGTAGCAGCAATAAGTCTTACAGAGGTTATAGCAAATTCTCTGAATAACACAATAATAACAGGCACAGCACCTATTAAGCCCATCTGAATAAAGCAACAAAATGCCGAAATAACAAGTATTTTGTCGGCTAGTGGGTCTGCAAACTTGCCAAAGTCGGTTATCATATTGTGCTTTCTTGCAATATAGCCGTCAAAAAAGTCTGTAATTGATGCAATTATAAATACCACTAACGCCCACAAACAGCTGAATGGAATTTGTTCGATAAGCAGAAACGCTACAAAAAAAGGAACCAGCAAAATTCTTAAAAGAGTTAATTTATTAGGTAAATTCATAGCTACTTCCTCCTTATACCATTGTGCCTATTGGGTCGCAGTCAAGAAAATCATCAATTTCTACCTTTACAAATTCACCAACAGCAGGCTTTTTGTCACCAGTTATATTAAAGAATACCTTACCGTCAACATCAGGAGAGTCAGCCATAGTTCTACCAAAATAGCATTCTGCATAACGGTCGTAGCCCTCGCAAACAACCTCAATGGTTTTACCGATAAGGCTCTGGCAGTATTCCTCCATAATCTGCATTTGCTGTTCCATTATTATCTCGGCTCTTCTCTGCTTTATTTCGTCATCTATCTGATTTTCAAATTCTGACGCTGGAGTGTCCTCCTCCTGAGAATATGCAAAGCAACCTAGTCTTTGGAATTTTGTTTCGTTTACAAACTCTGCAAGCTCTGTAAACTCCTCCTCTGTTTCACCAGGGAAGCCACAAATAAAGGTTGTACGCAATACTATATCAGGAATTTTATTTCTAAGCTTGCTTATAACATCAACAATAGTTTCCTTTGTGCCTCGTCTGTTCATTGCCTTAAGCACTCTGTTGTTGCAATGCTGTAAAGGAATATCAATATAATTAAGCACCTTTTCCTGTCTTGCCATACAGTCTATAAGCTCATCTGTAATTTCGTCAGGATAGCAATAAAGCAAACGAATCCATTTTAAATCCTCAAGCTCACAAAGCTTATCAAGTAGCTTTGGCAATACAAGCTCTCCGTATAGGTCTATACCATAGCGTGTTGTATCCTGTGCAATAAGAATAAGCTCCTTTACACCACTAGCCACTAATTGCTTAGCCTCGTCTACTACTGACTCAATAGTACGACTTCTGAATTTACCTCTTATCAAAGGTATAGCACAGTATGTACATCTGTTGTCACAGCCATCGCCTAGCTTAAGATAAGCATAGTGTGGTGGTGTGCTCTGTATTCTGCCACCCTCTAAAGGCAGAGAAAGCTTGTCTGGGTATAGCTCGGTTTGCTCGCCCTCTAAGCTCTTTTTTACAACCTCTGCAATATCCTCATTTGCACCAATACCAAGCACAGCGTCTACCTCGTAAAGCTGTTCCTTTACCATATGCTGGTATCTTTCAGCTAAACAGCCTGTAACGATAATTCTTTTTATCCTGCCCTCTTCCTTCAGCTTACCAAGCTCTATAATTTCGTCTATACTTTCTTGCTTAGCAGACTCTATAAAGCCACAGGTATTTACAATAACAACATCTGCCATTGCAGGGTCAGCTACTATTTTATATCCACTTTGTTTCAAAGTAAAAAGCATCATTTCGGCGTCAACCTGATTTTTTGCACAGCCAAGGCTAACAATCCCTATTCTCTCATTCATAAGTAAATCCTCTCATACATAGATTCTATAATATAATAAAATTTTATCACAAAAGAGTGCTTTTGTCACTAGAAAGTATGCGAAAAGAAAAATTTGCTCCTATTAACAAAAACAGACAAATCTTCTGTTTTTTCTCCTATTACAGAATAATTTCTCTGAATGCATTTTATATAATAAATCATATAAAAAGTATTAATATATTGTTGACTTTTTAAAACAATTTGGTTATTATATTATATAAATAAATATATTCTATTTATACGGAGGTAGTAAAAATGTCAAAAAAAGATAATAATTGCCACAGCAAGCTTGCCTTAATAATTGCAACTATAGCAACAATTACAGCTATTGCTGCTACTGTATCAGCTTTACTTGTAATAAAAGAGAAAAAGAGAAAGAAAGAAGAGCTTGAGCTAGACGAGTATCTTGACTATTCAATTCAATAATCATCAAAAACTAATGGCTGTCGCAAAAACTGCGACAGCCATTTTTATTTCATATTAATCAACAACTCTTCTCACACATCTTACATAGCCACCCCAAGAAATATCGGTTGTTAAAATACCATATCTTTCGTTTAGGGCGTGTGTAACCTTTCCGTTACCAGCGTAAATAGCTACGTGTCCTGAATATACTACTATATCACCAGGCTGTGCGTCTTTTAGAGGAACATTGCTACCTACTGTATCTAAATCTATTCTTGATGCCCATAGATTATAGCCAAATTCGCTATACACACTACATACAAAGCCTGAGCAGTCAACACCTGTTTTCAGGTTTGTTCCACCCCATACATAAGGAGTTTTACCAACCCATGTTGCAGCGTAATCAGCTATTTGCTGACCTGTTACTTTACCCTGTTTTACAACAATAGTTTTACTTGCTGTTACTTTGCTACCGTCCTTTGCAGTACATTTAATAACAGCTCTACCAGCTGATACACCTGTAACCTTACCGTTTGCGTCAACCTTTGCAACTGCTGTATTGCTACTACTCCAGATAACATTTTTATTATCTGCATTAGTTGGAGCAACAGTTGCCTTAAATGCTACAGAGCTACCAGTCTTTACCTCGCTATTGCCTGAAATTGTAATCTTTGTAACAGGCTGTTTTACCTTTACTGTACAGGTGTCGAATTTACCACTACCATCTGCTGCTGTACAGGTAATAATACAGGTGCCTGGTGCTACTGCTGTAAGCAAGCCCTTTTCGCTGACGGTTGCAACCTTTGGATTACTACTTGTATAGATTACAGCAGTATTTGTTGCTGTGTCTGGTGTAACTGTAGGATAAAAATGTGCCTTTTTGCCAACATTCCAAGAAATGCTATGTGCGTTAAGTACAACGCTTGTTACTGGATTGATAACTGAAACTCTACAGATAGCTCTTTTACCACTGCCATCAGTTGCCTTTGCGATTATTGTACAGGTACCCTCTGTAATTGCAGTAATAACACCCTTAGCATTTACAGTAGCTACTGATGGGTCTGTACTGCTCCATGCTACACACTTTGATGAAGCATTAGCTGGTGCTATTTGTGCTATTAAGGACTGTGTATTCCCCTTAGTAAGTGTAACATTGCTATCAGATAGTGTAATTCCTGTTACAGGCTGTTTTACTACAATTGTAGCTCTATCCAGATTACCACTGCCATCAGATGCCTTTGCGATTATTTTACAGCTACCTTCCTTCTTAGCAGTTACAACACCTGTTGAGCTTACTGTTGCAACGCTTGGATCTGTACTGCTCCATACCAGAGTTTTATCAGAAGCATCGCTTGGAGCTACTGCACTTGCAAGAGTCTTTGTAGCTCCTACATTCATATATTCAACCGAAGACTTTATCTCTACTGTTGCAACAGGCTTTTTAACTGTTACTGTACATGTATCAAATTTATTTTCATTCTCTGAAGATGTACACACAATAGTACAGGTACCTGGAGCAACTGCTGTAAGAAGTCCGTTGCTATCTACTGTAGCAACCCCTTTGTTACTGCTAGTATATGTAACCTCTGTATTAGTTGCTTTCTCTGGTCCTACTGTTGGGTAAAAATGACCACTTCTGCCAACATTCCAAGAGATTTTGTTTGTATTAAGCTTAACAGATGTTACAGGCTGTATAACCTCTACATTATAGCTTGTTTCAGCTCCGTTAGGCTCTGTAACACTTACTGTACATTTACCTGCTGATATACCCATTATATTGCCTTTTCTATCAACACTAGCTATTGCTGGTGCTGAGCTTTTCCAAATAAGGCCTTTACCCTCTTTTGTAATTTTGGTAACATATCCAACCCTAGCAATAATCTCTTGTTGGATTGGTGCTTGACTTAAAGCTTCCTGTGTTGCTTTTTCCATTTCTAAAGAATCAAGAAATTCATATCTGGAGCTTTCCTCGTTATCTTCAGCAGTTGCCTGTTCAGTAGAAACCTCAACCACCTCAGCCTCTGTTGTAGCTACTACTGTGTTATCATCTGTTACTGCGTATGCAGTACCTGTGGTGCTAACAGCCATAGTTGAAACAAGCAGTAGTGCCAATAACTTTTTTGATATACTCATAAATTATCTCCTGTTCTACATTTTTATTAATTACTCGTTGTATATATTCTATTACAGAAATGTAAGCAAGTCAAGCGAAAGTGTTACATTCTTGTAATAACTATGTAATTTTAGTAAATGTAGATAGTTAATATTGCCCCTATAAAGCTAATTTATATATTTTACAAACAAATTTTATGATTACAAATAGTATTTTTTCTTGTATGTCTACTTTATTGATTTTATTTCTATTGCTTTTTTATGAATATATTACAAGGTAATTATCGGGTAAATTGAGCTGAAAATTTGGGTTTGTAGGTGTGAGCTAACGCTCACACCAAAGGCGAGAAAGTGTAAAAGTTTTGATTAAACTTTTTCAAAAGTTTATGGGGTCGAGGGGTAAAACCCCTCGTGTGATTTTAAAGGGCGAAGCCCTTTAAC
>JAXJTP010000057.1:0-2694 GCA_036309525.1 Acutalibacteraceae bacterium
AACGCTAGGAGTAGGAGAAACCTTTGACCTGAATCCAGCATTACCAAGTGGCACAGCGTCATATAGCATAAAGTTTACAAGTAATTCTACAGGAGTAGCAACAGTTAATGCTACAAGTGGACTTATAACAGCCAAAAAGGCAGGTACAGCAGTAATAACAGCAACTACCTACAATGGCAAAAAAGCAACCTGTACAGTAACAGTAAAAAATGCACCAACAAAGGTAACGCTTAATAAAACAGCAGTAACTCTAGGTGTAGGAGAAACCTTTGACCTGAATCCAACATTACCAAGTGGCACAGCGTCATATAGCATAAAGTTTACAAGTAATTCTACAGGAGTAGCAACAGTTAATGCTACAAGTGGACTTGTAACAGCCAAAAAAGAAGGCACAGCAGTAATCACAGCAACCACCTACAATGGTAAAAAAGCAACCTGTAAGGTAACAGTGAAAAAAGCTCCTACAATGATAACATTAAATAAATCATCGTTAGCATTAGAGGAAGGAGAAACCTTTGACCTGAACGCTATATTACCAGATGGCACAGCGTCCTATATAATAAATTTTACAAGTAGCGATACAAACGTAGTGGTGGTTAACACCCATAGTGGACTTGTAACGGCTAAAAAGGCAGGCACAGCAGTAATCACAGCAACTACCTACAATGGTAAAAAGGTTAATTGTAAGGTAACTGTAAAGAAAAAGAATGTTACCGAAGAGTATATTAATGAGGTGCTCAGATTTACTAATGAGGAGAGAAAAAAGGAAGGTTTACCTGCTCTTGCTAAGAGAACCGATATAGACAAGCTGGCAGCTATCAGAGCTAAAGAAATCTCTACTAAATTTTCTCATACAAGACCTAACGGAGAAAGCTGTTTCTCACTTGTAATTGATAAGGGTATAGCTTTTACTGCTTTAGGAGAAAACATTGCAGCTGGACAAGAATCACCAAAATCTGTTGTTAACGCTTGGATGAACTCTGATGGACATAGAAAAAATATTTTAAGTAAGCAGTACACAGGCTTAGGTGTGGGTTGCTATATTGAAGATGATACAATTTATTGGGTACAGATGTTTATAGGATAATAATTCTGTAGTTTATATATTAAAGCAAACTGGTTATATAATCCTGCTGAAGCAGACACTTAAAAGAATTAATACAAAAGCCGATTTTATAGGAATATAAGATCGGCTTTTGCTTTTGTTAGAAAATATCATTATATCGAAAACAGCTAAAGTAAACTAATTCTATTTTTCTAACAGATAAACATCTTTTCGGTATGTTTTTTACTTTATAGTCTGTCTTTGCAGGTCGTCAGCCCTGCTGTAGTATGTTGGTTGTCAAAGAAAAATCTGGTTGAAAATCTTATCTGCTGTGCAGAACAGAAATAGTATAAGCTGTTGTTGCTCAAAGAGAAAGTATTTAAAATAAAAAGCTAAGCATTCAACCATAAATAAATTTATTTTCTGCTATAGTTTACTTTATTATGGTTTTGTGCTAAAATCTTAAACAGACTAGAGAGTATCTGAAAACAGAAAAATGACTGAAAGTTTTGCTGATACGAGGAAAGCTCAAGCGAAAAACTGAGAAACAGACAGTTGCTTTGAGATTTCGGATACAACCCTAAATTGCTTGTATCTGAAAAACTGATTTTTCTTTTCAGATACAGCTAAGTAAACTACAGCCTTAAGCCTATAAAGCTATTAATAGGTAAGGCTTAATATAAAGGTGATAAAAATGGAGAATAAAAGAATTGTTGTAAAGGTAGGTACATCTACCTTAACCTATGAAAATGGTAAGCTGAATTTACGCAGAATTCAACAGCTATGCAGAGTTTTAAGTGATTTGCAGAATGCTGGCAGTCAGATAGTATTGGTAAGCTCGGGTGCTGTTGGTGTTGGTATTGGTAAGCTAGGGCTAAAGGAACGTCCAAGCTCAACTCCTGAAAGACAGGCTTTGGCTGCTGTTGGTCAGTGTGAGCTTATGTTTATGTATGATAAGATATTTGGAGAGTATAACAACACTGTTGCACAGGTGTTACTTACAAGGGATGTAATTGATGACCCTATATTAAGAACAAATGCATTTAATACCTTCAAAACACTTATAGATATGTGCATTATCCCAATAGTAAATGAGAACGATACTGTTGCAACTGATGAAATAGAGGGAGCAAACTTTGGTGATAATGATATGCTTTCGGCATTAGTTGCAAAGGTAGTTGAGGCTGATTTGCTGGTTATTTTAACAGATATAGATGGCTTGTTTGAAACAAACCCAAGAGAAGACCCATATGCAAAGCTTTTAAAGCGTGTACCAAAAATTACAGATGAAATAAAGAAAATGGCAGGTGGCACAGGCTCAAACCGTGGCACAGGTGGAATGTCATCAAAAATATCAGCAGCAGAGGTTGCAACAAATGCTGGTATTGAGTGTTGCATACTAAATGGTAGTAACCCAAATGTGCTTTATGATTTAGTAGAGGGACATAACCCAGGAACAACCTTTGAAGCTCAGAAGAATAGCTGATTGAAAGATAGATAAATTTGGGGTTGTAGGGGAGTTATGGATTAGCACAAACCAAAACTTGAAGTTTGGGTAAAGCCTTTTCAAAGGCTTTTGGGTCATGCAACCAATTTGCGAAGCAAATTGATTGCCACAATCAATCCCGTAGGGATTGGTTGTATTATGC